>NZ_JAYWVC010000050.1:0-43673 GCF_036281785.1 Streptomyces chiangmaiensis
CGACAACGCGGCGAGGTGCCGGGCCGGGCGTCGCGAGCCGGTGAACCTTTCCGGTCGCCGCACTAGCCTGCCCTTCATGACCACGACCGACGCAGCGAACTCCGGAGTCCATCCTCGATTCGCCGAGGCCCTCGAAGAGCTGGGGCTCGGCGAGCTCCAGGGACGGATCCGGCGCTTCCCGGACGCGACCCGTACCGCCGCCGAGGCCGCCGCCGCCATCGGTTGCGAGCTCAGCCAGATCTGCAAGTCGCTGATCTTCGTCGCATGGGGGTCTCCCCTGGTCGAGCGAGGTCGAGAGCTTGGGGAGGGTGTGCCGGTACTCGTCCTCATGGACGGGGCGTCCCGGGTGGACGTGGAGCGGGTCCGTCAGGAACTGGGGGCCGGCGAGGTGACCCGGGCCAGGGCCGGCGTCGTGCGGGAGACCACCGGGTACGCGATCGGTGGCGTGCCGCCCTTCGGACACCGCACGGCGACTCGCGTGCTCGCCGATCGTTCGCTGCTGAACCATGACACGGTGTGGGCCGCGGCGGGCACCCCGCACACCGTGTTCCCGATGGACCCCAGGACGTTGATCGCGCACGCGGGCGGCACGCTGGTGGACGTGCACGAGCAGCCCAGGTGAAGGATCGCGGGAAGCAGGATGTGCAAGCCGGTGACGGCCGTATGAGCACCCGGAAGGCATCCCCGGGCACCTCCGGCCGTGCGGCTCGGCGAGGTGTGGCGCAGATCACGGGAAGCCGGTGGGCGGTGCCGGACAGCTCATGGGAGTGAGCACTCAACTGCGAACCCGGATACGGGCCGGGGATTCGAGCGCGTACGCGGAGCTTTTCGACAGCTGTGCCCGCGCGGTCTACAACCACGCCTTCCGGCTGACCGCCGACTGGTCGACGGCCGAGGACGTGATGGCGGCGACGTTCATGGAAGCGTGGCGGCTGCGTGACAAGGTCGATCCCGAGGGCGGCTCCCTGCGACCCTGGTTGCTGGGCATCGCCACCAACACCGCGCGCAACCAGTACCGGAGCAACCGGCGATACCGGGCTGCGGCGAGCGCCGCCGCGGCGGCCGAGCTGTCGGTGCCCGACCATGCCGAAGAGGTGGCCGAACGCGTCGACGACCGGCGCCGCCTCGCCAGGGCCCTGACCGCCCTTGCCTCACTGCGCCGCACGGAGCGTGAGGTGGTCGCGCTGTGCCTGGGGGAGGGCCTGGACTACGAAGCCGCGGCCGAAGCCCTCGGGATCCCCGTCGGCACGGTCGCCTCCCGGCTGTCCCGGGCGCGCAAGAAGCTGCGCGTGCTCGCCAAGGACGAGGCGGCCGGCCCGACCGTGGAGACGACGCCGAAAAATGCGCGCGGAAATCGGGAAGGCGGCCGCCCGGGCCGACAGGTAAGAGGCGATCACGCACACGTGGTCCGGCCCGTGCAGGGAGGAAACCGATGAACACGAGCACTTCCCGGCAGAACCCGGCCGAGTGGGACGAGGGCGTACAGCTGCTGTCCCACACGGCGCGCGACCTGCCGACGGGCCGTCACCAGTTCCACAAGGAGCGTCTGATGGCCCAGATTCAGCAGGAACAGCGCACAGGGACGGCAACGGACCCGGTGAAGGAACGGCGTTTCCGGCTGCCGCGTCCGGCGATCACACTGCCCGCCGTGGCCGCCGCCCTGACCGGTGCGGTCATCGCCGTGATGGCGATGCCCGGAGGCAACGGTGCGGGCAACGGCGGCGTCGCCACCGGACCGGCCCTGACCACGACGATCGGTGCCGCTACCACCAAGGGCGTGCCGCAACTGCTCGACCAGATCTCACTGGCGGCGGCCGAGAGCTCGCACCCGGCCGTCAAGCCCGGCCAGTACATCTACATCGAGTCCAAGACGGCCGACACCTTCGCGAAGACCGTCGGCGACAAGACCACCCTGGCCAGCCATGAGCTGCACCGCCGCCAGATCTGGTCCTCTCCCGACGGCACCAAGGGCTGGCTCATCGACCCCGCCGTCAATGACGGCCCCGAAGGGGAGACCCTGAGTCTCCCCGACGAGTTGGGCAACCCCCGGGAGGCCGGCCTGAACTCACCGTCGTACGACTACCTGGCCAAGCTGACCACCGACCCCGACGAACTGCTCGCCATGATCTACAAGGCGGCCGAGGGCCACGGCAACTCCCTCGATCAGCAGGCGTTCACCACCATCGGTGACCTGCTCGGGGAGAGCTACCCGCCCGCCGAGCTGTACTCGGCGCTGTTCAAGGCCGCCGCGAAGATCCCCGGTGTCGTCGTCGTGCAGGACGCGGTGGACGCGGTGGGCCGGCACGGGGTGGCGGTGGCCCGGCTGGACGAGACCAGCGGTGAGCGAGAGGAGTGGATCTTCGACAGGAAGACCCATGTCTTCCTGGGTGAGCGCAGTGTCCAGGTGAACAAGGTCAGCGGGGAGGATGCCGTGATCAAGCCCGGCACGGTCACCTTCACCAGCGCCATCATGAAGCGGGCGATCGTCGACGGCATCAAGCAGACCCCGTCGCAGGCGGGCTGACGAGCGCGCGGAGGACCACACCCGTACAGCCCCACGACGGCCGGTCCGGCCTCCCGGGTCCGGCCGTCGCGGCCATGACGAGGAGGTCGAGCGGCGACCCGCGGCGCGGGCGGCTTCGGCGGGTGGCGGATCCGGCGTCGACAACCTCGCCGAGTGGCGGCGGACGGCACGGCGGCCGACGATGCCCAGAGGGAAGGACATCCCGGTGAAGGGCCCGCCCGGGCCGAAGGACGGCATCCACGTCCGCTTCGCTGCCTTCGGCCGGTCGACCCTGCTTCGGGGAAGGCGTGTGCCTGAGCGAGCATGGGAAGCGCACGACTCACCGTACGAATCAGGAAGTTGACGTCATGACAGACAAGCTCACCGTGAGCGTCCTGGGCACCGGGATCATGGGTGCGGCGATGGCCCGCAATATCGCCCGCGCCGGGCACGCCGTCCGCGCATGGAACCGCACCCGCGCCAAGGCCGAGCCGCTGGCCGCCGACGGCGCGCACATCGCCGACAGCCCCGCCGAGGCCGTACAGGGCGCGGACGTCGTTCTGACCATGCTGTACGACGGCAAGACCGTTCTGGAGGTCATGCAGGAGGCCGTGCCCGGGCTGCGCCCGGGCATCGTCTGGGCGCAGTCGACCACGGCGGGGATCGAGGACGCCGGCGAACTGGCCGACTTCGCCCGGGAGCACGGCCTGGTCTTCTACGAGGCCCCGGTGCTCGGCACGCGTCAGCCGGCCGAGGCGGGACAGCTGACCGTCCTCGCCGCGGGTCCGGCCGAGGGCCGGGACACGGTGGCGCCGGTCTTCGACGCCGTCGGCGCCCGCACGCTGTGGACCGGCGAGGACGGTGCGGCGGGCAGCGCCACCCGGCTGAAGCTGGTGACCAACAGTTGGGTCCTCGCGGCCACCGCCGCGGCCGGCGAGGTCCTGGCCCTGGCCAAGGCGCTGGGTGTGGACCCGCGGAGCTTCTTCGACCTCATCGGCGGCGGTCCGCTCGACATGGGGTATCTGCGCGCCAAGGTCGAGCTGATCGAGAACGACGGGCTGACCCCGGCCAGTTTCGCGGTGGCGACCGCGGAGAAGGACGCGCGACTGATCGTGGGGGCCGGTGAGCGGAACGGCGTCCGCCTCGACGTCGCCGCCGCGACCGCCGAACGCTTCCGGCGGGCCGCCGCCCAGGGCCATGGCGACGAGGACATGGCCGCCGCGTACTTCGCCAGCTTCGAAGAAGAGCCTCGCTCCTGACGACCCGAGGAGTCCATATGTCCAAGCCGCCGCTGCCCCCCGAGGCCGTCGAACTGCTGCGCCGCCCCAACCCGGCCGTCATCGTCACCCTGCGCACGGACGGCTCGCCCATCTCCACCCCTACCTGGTACCTGTGGGACGAAGGCCGGGTGCTCGTCAACATGGACGAGGGCCGCGCCCGCCTCAAGCATCTGCGCCGCGATCCCCGCGTGAGTCTCACCGTCCTCGACAAGGAGGACTGGTACACGCACGTCACCGTCATCGGCCGTGTCGCCGAGATGCAGGAGGACAAGGACCGGGGCGACATCGACCGCATCGCCGAGCACTACATCGGCAAGCGGTACCCGGACCGGGAGCGTGGTCGGGTCAGCGCCTGGATCACGATCGACCGGTGGCACGGCTGGGGGGAGATGAAGGACAGCGATCAGGCTGGGTGAGCCGTGTCCGCATCGTGCGCCGGGGTACGAGGAGGAGCACCCTGGAATCAGCGGTTCCGGAGGTGATCGTCATGATGCACACCGCAGTCGGATGGCATGTGGAACTCGAATTCGAGGAGGACCAGGAGCGTACGCGGGCGGCGGCGCTCGTACGGCTTCCCGACGGGAACGAGGTCCGGTCCCACGGGTACGCCAGCCGCCACCACTCCGACGCGAATCAGCCACGCGTCGGGGAGGAGATCGCGGGGGCGCGTGCGCTCAACGATCTCGCGATGCAGCTGCTCACGAAGGCGCACGAAGAGATTGACGAGGCGTCGGGGAGGACGTCGCATCCGCTGACGCACTGAGTGCGTCCCGGTGATACCGGTATCCGGTGAGGCCCGCACATCATGCCGTGTGCGGGCCTCGCGCCCGCGGGCCGCGGTCACGCCAGTGAGGTGCGAACCGCCCGTACCAGTGCCTGTGCCCGCGGGTCCGTCGTCACGCTCGCGCGGAATCCGTTGGTGACATAGCCGAAGGCGATGCCGGACTCGGGGTCGGCGAAGCCGAGAGCGCCACCGCGGCCGGGGTGGCCGAAGGAGCCGGGAGCCAGGAGCGGCGAGGCGCTGCCGTGGAGCATATAGCCGAGGCCGAACCGGGTGGTGACCACCAGCACACGGTCGGGGCCCGCCGAGGTCTCCGAGCGGGCGCGCTCCAGCGTCTGCGGTGCGAACAGGCGCACGCCGTCCACCTCGCCGGTCAGCGCGGCGTAGAAGCGGGCGAGGCTGTCGGCCGTCGCGATGCCGTTGGACGCCGGCAGGACCGCCGCGCGGTAGACGGGATCGTTCTCGTCGGGCGGCGGGGTGATGGCCGCGAAGGCGCGGTGGGTGAGGCTGTCGGGGTCGGCGTAGGCGTCCGCGACCGCGGGCTTGGGGCGGGTGCGCAGCGCGCCGGCCTGGGTCGGCACCTCGAGGAGGCCGACCCGGCCCACGCGGTGTGCCTCGGCCTCGGGCAGCCCGACCCACAGATCCAGGCCCAGTGGGCCCGCGATCTCGGCCGCGATCCACTCGCCGATGTTGCGGCCCGTGGCCCGGCGCACCAGCTCGCCCGTCAGCCAGCTGTACGTCTGGGCGTGGTAGCCGTGGTCCGTGCCGGGCTCCCAGGTGGGCGGCTGGGCAGCCAGTACGGCTGCGGCGAGATCGGGGTCGGCCGCCTCGGCGGGGGTGAGCGGACGGTCCAGCACCGGTACGCCGGCCTGGTGCGCCAGCACGTGCCGCACCAGGGTGTGCTCCTTGCCATGTGCCTTGAACTCGGGCCAGTACTCACCGATCGGGGCGTCCAGGTCCAGTTCTCCGCGCTCGGCCAGCATCAGCAGCACGGCCGCGGCGACGCCCTTGGTGGCCGAGCGCACGATCTGTGCCGTGTCCTGCTCCCAGGGTTTCGTGCCGTCGATGTCCCGCGTCCCCGCCCACAGGCCGACGACCTTGCGCCCGTCGCGGTACACGCTGACCGCCGCTCCGCGTTCCCCCATCGTCGCGAAGTTCCGTACGAACGCTTCCCTGACCGGCTCGAAGCCCTCGGCCACAGCGCCGTTCACGTCCACGCCCGTGTTCCCTTCACTCGCCTGCGACAGTGATTGCAACACGGGCGTGGCGCCTTCGATTCCTCAGCCCAGCACGATCGTGACGTCGATGTTCCCGCGCGTGGCGTTGGAGCAGGGGCAGAGCGCGTGGGCCGCGTCCACGAGTTCGGCCGCGACGGCCTGGTCCAGGACGGGCAGGCAACACACACGTGTGCAAGGTACCGGTCGGTAGGTACGGGTCGTGCCACCAGGGGGTGGAACCGCGGGTAACCCGTCATGGGGAGCGGTCCGCGCCCGACGGCACGGATCGGGGATCGAAGCCGTAGGGCAGTTCCAGCCGGTGTGCACACATGAGCGCGTCGTCGGAGAGCAGTTCGCCGGTCTTCCCGTCCGCGGCGATGACGCCGTCGCTGAGGATCAGTGAGCGCGGGCACAGCTCCAGCGCGTACGGCAGGTCGTGAGTGACCATGAGGACCGTGACGTCCAGCGACCGCAGAATGTCGGCGAGTTCGCGTCGTGAGGCCGGGTCCAGATTCGACGACGGCTCGTCCAGAACGAGAATCTCCGGTTCCATGGCCAGCACGGTCGCCACCGCGACCCGGCGGCGCTGGCCGAAGGAGAGGTGGTGCGGAGGCCGGTCCTTGAAGTCCGCCATGCCGACCTGCTCCAGGGCACGGTCGACACGGGCCTCCAGTTCGGCGCCCTTCAACCCGGCCGTCGCGGGCCCGAAGGCGACGTCCTCGCGGACCGTCGGCATGAAGAGCTGGTCGTCGGGGTCCTGGAAGACGATGCCGACCCTGCGCCGGATCTCGGCCATGTGCTTGCTGCCGACGGGCAGCCCGGCGACCTTCACCGTGCCCGTGCCGCCGGTCAGGATGCCGTTGAGGTGCAGGACGAGCGTGGTCTTCCCGGCGCCGTTCGGTCCGAGCAGTGCCACCCGCTCGCCGCGCGCGACGGTGAAGTCGACGCCGAACAGGGCCTGGTGCCCGTCCGGATACGCGAAGGCCAGTCCGGCCACTTCCAGCGAAGGCGTCACAGGATCCATCCCAGCAGGCAGACGACGAGGGCGGCGACGGGCAGGGCGAGGGCGTAGGACCACTGTGCGCGGGTCGCGGACACCTCGTCGATGACGGGCATGGAGCCGGCGTACCCCCGGCTGACCATGGCCAGGTGGACGCGTTCGCCACGCTCGTAGGAGCGGATGAAGAGCGCGCCCGCGGACTTCGCGAGGACGCCCCAGTGCCGGAGGCCGCGCGCCTCGAAGCCGCGTGACTCCCGTGCGATCCGCATCCGCCGCATCTCGTCGGTGATGACGTCGCCGTAGCGGATCATGAAGGAGGCGATCTGCACGAGGAGCGGCGGGAGATTGAGGCGCTGCAGCCCGAGGAGCAGTTGGCGCAGTTCGGTGGTGGCCGCGAGCAGGACGGACGCGGCGACACCGAGGGTGCCCTTGGCGAGCACGTTCCAGGCACCCCACAGCCCGCCGACGCTGAGCGAGAGCCCGAGGACGTCGACGCGCTCGCCCTCCGCCACGAACGGCATGAGCACGGCGAAGGCGACGAACGGTATCTCGATCAGCAGGCGCTTCACGAGGAACCCGGCGGGTACGCGGGCCCGGTGCGCGACCACGCCGAGCAGAACGGCGTACAGCGCGAACGCCCACATCGCCTCGCGCGGTGTCGACACCACGACGACCACGAAGGCGAAGGTGGCGGCGAGTTTGGTGTGCGGCGGCAGGGCGTGCACGCGAGAGTGCCCGTGCCGGTAGAGCCGGTGTGCCGCCCCGCGCTCGCCTCCCCGCGCCCGGGAGGCACCCGTTCCCTCTCCCATGTCAGGCGGCCTGGGAGGTGGTGTCGGCACGGCGCCTGCGGACGGCCCAGAAGACCGTGCTGCCCGCGACGACGGTGACCCCGACGCCGATCGCACCGGCGAGGCCGCCGGAGACGCGGGCGTTGTCCACGTCCTTGACGCCGTAGCCGGCGAGCGGGGAGTCGGCGGAGGTGTGCTGTCGCGTCCTGCTGTCGATCCCGTGGTCCGCGGCGACCTTCTCCAGACCGTCGGGGCTGGCGGAGGCGTAGAAGCTGACGAAGCCCGCGAGGACGAGGGAGGTGACGAGACCGGTGATCCACAGCCTGCGGTGGGACCGGGCGGCGGCCGGCACGGGTGCCGGCTCGGTGGCCGGTGCGTCCACCAGCTCGCCGCCGACGCGCAGCCTCAGGCGCTGCCGAAGGCCCCGGGCGCCGTACACGAGATCCGGGCGTACGGCGACGACGGCGCCGACGGTGAGGGACGTGATGGCGGCCTCGCCGAGGCCGATGAGCACATGGACGCCGATCATCGCGGTGGCGACCTTGCCGAGGGAGACGTCGGTGGTGCCGCCGACGGCGTAGATCAGGGTGAAGGCGACGGCCGCCGCCGGGACGGAGACCAGCGCGGCGACGAAGGAGGCGACGGTGACCGAGCGGCGCGTGCGCGGGAGCACCGTGACCAGTCCGCGGAAGAGGGCGTAGGCGACGGCGGTCGTCACGATCGCCATGTCGGTGATGTTGACGCCGAGAGCGGTCAGCCCGCCGTCGGCGAAGAGGATGCCCTGCATGAGGAGGACGACCGACACGCACAGGACTCCGGTGAAGGGCCCGACCAGGATGGCGGCCAGCGCCCCGCCGAGCAGATGTCCGCTGGTGCCGGCGGCGACCGGGAAGTTCAGCATCTGTACAGCGAAGATGAAGGCGGCCACCAGGCCGGCGAGCGGCGCGGTGCGTTCGTCGAGTTCGCGCCGGGCACCCTTGAGGCTGACGGCCAGAGCACCCGCGGCGATCACACCGGTCGCGGCGGAGGTGGGGGCGTTGATGAATCCGTCGGGCACATGCACCGTTGGAGGATAGCGGCTTGTTGCGAAGCTATTGCAAGAGCTATGTCACCGTGACTACCTCCTGCAGGCACCAGGGGGCTGCCTTTGTCCTGATATGAGACATTAGAGAAGTAGTGGGTGCACCTTCTGTATGGGTGACGCAGCGTGAGGAGCGGTCCCATGACAGTTGTGGAACAGTACGCACGAGCCCATGTCGTCACGGATTCCCCGGAGGCTCCGGACGCCGTTCCCATCGTCCTTCGCTACGACCCCGACGCCGATCCGCGCTCCGTCCGCATCGGTCTGCCCGGCCCGCACGAGTGGGCCTTCTCCCGGGACCTCTTGGAAAAGGGGCTGCGCGCACCGGCGGAGAAGGATGATGTGCGCATCTGGCCGTGCGGCCGGGTCCAGGCGGTGATGGAGTTCCACTCGCAGCAGGGGGTCGAGGTGGTGCAACTGGAGTCGAAGGCGCTGCTGCGTTTCCTGCGGCGTACCTACACGGCGGGAGCCGGGGTGGGGCAGCGGATCTCCTAGCCTCCGTGCGCCGTCCCCGCCCGGAGCCGCCGGTGCATCCGCGGCTCCCGGCGATCCGGATTCTGTCTCGGGCGACATGGCCGCGGGCTCGCGAGGACGGGCCCGCGGTGGGAGGACGGTGCCGGTCCCGGTTCAGCTCCCCGCGCGCAGCAGAGCTGCCACGATCGGCCCCGCCGAGTCACTGCCGTGGCCGCCCGCCTGGACCACTCCCGCGGCGGCCAGGTCGCCCTTCCAGGCCGTGAACCAGCCGTTGGGCTGCTTCTGGCCGTCCACCTCGGCCGAGCCGGTCTTCGCGCCGTCGTCCGGACCCAGGCCCGCCATCGCCTTGGCGGCTGTGCCCGCCGCGGCCGTGTACTGGAGGACCTCCTTCAGCTGGGCCTGCGTCGACGCCGACATGGTGCGGGTCGCCTTGGCCAGCGTGCGGTTGTCCACCGACGGAGAGACCAGGTACGGCTGGTGGAAGACGCCCGTCTTGGCCGTCGAGACCACCGAGGCCATGTTCATCGGGTTCATGCGGACGCCGCCCTGGCCGATCAGGGAGGCCGCCATCTGGGCCGCGCTCTGCACCGGGACCGAGCCGTCGAAGGACGGGACGCCGATCGCCCAGTTGTTCATGCTCAGGCCGTAGATCTGCTGGGCGACCTTGGTGAGGTCGTCGTTGTCCAGCTTCTCCGCCTGGCTGATGAAGGCCGTGTTGCAGGACGCCGCGAAGCTCGCCTTGAACGTGCCGTTCTTGATCTCGAACTTGTCGTCGTTCTGGAACTTCCAGCCGCCGTATGTCACGTACTTGGGGCAGGGGTGCGGCTTGTCCGCGTGCGCCAACCCCTTCTCGAACAGCAGCGTGGACGTCACGATCTTCATCGTCGAGCCCGGCGCGAGGGAGCCCTGCAACGCCCCGTTGAAGCCGTGGCTGGAGTTCGCCACCGCCAGGATCTCGCCCGTCGACGGGCGCATGACGACCGCGGACGCCTTGTCCTTCCGCGCCACCTCCTGCTCCGCCTTGGCCTGGAGCGTCGGGCTCAGCGTCGTCTTCACCGTGCCCGGCGTGCCCTCGCTCAGCGTCACCAGCGTCTTGTCGGGCGTCTTCTGGCTGCCCCTGGCCGCCGCCTTGCGCACGATGCGCAGCTCGATGCCCGCTTTGCCGCCGGCCTTCTTGCCGTACTTCTCGCGCAGGCCGTCCAGCACCGGGCCGAGGGAGGGGTACTTGGCCGTCGTCAGCGCGCCGCCGTCCCGGTCCAGGGCCTTGATCGGGGGCGTGCCGGCCTCTCCCGTCACCAGGCGGTCACCCTCGGCCATGTCCGGTTGCATCACCGACGGCTGCCAACGGACCAGCGGGACACCGTCCTTGGCGCGGCGTACGACCGTCAGCTTCGAGTCGTACGCCAAAGGCTTGCTCATGCCGTGGTACGACACCGTGGCCTTGACGGAGAACGGCACCGAAGCCCCGGACGGTGTACCGCGGGTCAGCGTCACTTGGGTGATGTGCGCGTCCTTGCCGTAACCCGTCAGTGCCTGCGTCGCGGCCGCCGCGTCGTCCGTGGCGGCCGCCGCCTTCGCCACCTGGCCCTGCTGCCAGGCCGTGAGGAACGCCGCGGACGTGGTGTTGACCTCGGACGCCGACGGCGGGCCGGTCTTCGCGGGCTTGAGGGCGCCCTTGATCGCCTTGCCGTCGACCGCGGCCGCGCCGCCGCCGAGCAGGCTGTAGGCGCCGACCGCTCCGGCCACGCCGACGACGGCGATCAGCCCTCCGATCACCAGCGGGCGGCTCTTCCTGCGCTCGGCGACGCGCCTTCTCTTGCCCACAGCTCCTGATCCTCCGCAGTCCCCAGGTCCCCCGGTGCCCCCATGTTCCTCAACGAGAACACCACCCTAGAGTCCCGGGTCGGCGCGGGTGACGTCAGCCGCCGGTTCGTAGCACAGCTGCGACGATAGGACCGGCAGCGTCGCCGCCGTGCCCGCCCTCCTGGGTCATGGCCGCCGCCGCGACATCGTTCCGGTAGCCGGTGAACCAGCTGTTGGACTTGGCCTGTCCGTCGACCTCCGCGGAGCCGGTCTTAGCCCCGATGTCCCCGCGGAGCCCCGCCATGACCTGCGCGGCTGTGCCCTGGGTCGCCGTCAGCCGCATCATCGCCCTCAGCTGGGCGACGGTACCGGCGGACAGGCCCCTGGCGGTGGCCAGTTGGCGGTTGTCGAGCTTCGGCGAGACCAGGTACGGCTGGCGGAAGGTTCCCGTGATGGCGGTCGCTGTGACGGACGCCATGTTCAGCGGGCTCATCTGGACCTGTCCCTGCCCGATGGCGTTGGCCGCGCGGTCCGGGCCGGTGGACGCGGGGACGTTGCCGTCGAAGGAGACGATGCCCGTCTTCCAGTTGTTCCGCCCGAGCCCGAACCGATCCTGCGCCTCGGCGGTCAGCGAGCCGTCGGTGAGCGGCTTCTCGTCGATCAGCTTCACGAAGGCGGTGTTGCACGAGCGCATGAAGCTGTTGGCCAGGGTGGCGTTCTCGTTGGCCCTCAGACCCTTGAGGTTGGTGAAGGTCTGGCTCTGCCACACCGCCGAGGACGGGCAGGGGGCCGGGCCGTTCATCGTCGTGACACCGTTGTCGATGAGCATCGCCGACGTGATGATCTTCATCGTGGAGCCCGGTGCGAGCCGCCCCTCGAAGGCCGCGTTGAAGCCGTCGCCCCGGTGGTTGGCCACCGCGAGCACCTCACCCGTGTTCGGCTTCACCGCCACCACCGACGACTCCGCGTACTGCCGCACGGCCCGTTCCGCCGCCGCCTGGGCGGAGGCGCTGATCGTGGTGCGCAGCTTGCCCGGGGTGCCCTTGGCCAGGGTGAGCAGGGTCTTGCCGGGTGCGTTCGGATCGGCCCGCTCGACGGACAGTTCGATTCCGGGCTTGCCACCGGCCTTGTCGCCGTACTTCTCGCGCAGCGCGTCCAGGATCGGGCCGAGGGAGGGGTACTTCTCCGCGGTCAGTACCGTGTTGTTCCGGTCCACCGCCTCGATGGGCGGGACCTTGGCCTCACCGGTGACGAGCGTGTCGCCCTTGTCCAGGGCGGGATGGACCACGGACGCCTGCCAGTCGACCAGCGCGCGCCCGCTGGTCACCCCGCGGACGACCGTCACCTCGCTGTCGTAGGCGAGCGGCTCGGACCGCCCGCCGTAGGACACCGTCGCCTTCACGGAGAACCGCACCGAGTCCCCGCTCGGCGCGCTCGGCGTGATGTGCACCTTGGTGATGTGCGCGGTCGTGCCATAGGCGGTCAGCAACTGCTCCGCGGCCTCGGAATTGTTCGTGGACGAGGCGGCGGTGGCCGCGTCGCCCTTCTGCCAGGCGGCGAGGAACTTGTCACTCGCCTCCTTGACCTCGCTTGCGGACGGCGGTCCGGTCTTCACCGGCGCGGGTCTGCCGACGCTGTTGCCGGTGGAACCTCCGTCGAGTGCCGTCAGGACGTTGTACGCCCCGTATCCGGCTCCTCCCACCATGACCGTGAACACCCCGCCGACTATGGCGGCTTTGACCCCCTTGCGCATGGCGCGTCATCCCCTCCCCGTAGATCTCGCACTGTAGGTGGCCCCGGAGGAGGTTGTGACCAGTGTGTTTGATTATTGTCCGAAGAGTGATCAAATAGATGACTCAAAAACCTACATCGATCCACATACTTGAACGGAGGCGCGATCGCGTACCTTGCGGAAGCCGGACCAGACCGTCTGGGCGAGTGGCGGCAGATCCGGTCGCGTACGCCTGTCGTCACAGGCCAGTGACCCTGCTCGCGTTGGTCGCCGTTATGAGAATGCCCCATTAGGACTCCACCGACCTTGTCAGTGGTCTGGTGCATGATCGGCGCATCGGTTCTGACTGGGGATGGGGTAGGCGATGGCCATCACGAATCAACAGGTGGCAGGGCACGCGTTTCTGGAAGGGATGTACTCGGACGCGTACTTTCCAGATCACGTTGTCGACAAGGGCAAGGCGATCATGCTGCGACTGTGCGAGCGGATCGAAGCCGAACAGCCGACGGATCTGGCTTCCTTGTATGTGCTCACCCACGCCGCGACGGAGGAGTTCAACCATCTGGAAGCTGAGTTCGACGCAGCGGGAAGTGAGCTTGAGACTGCCGCCCGGGAGCTGATCGGCGAGGAGTTCTGGTTTGTGGCATCGGCTTACGGGTTCCAGGAGGCCGACGCAGAGGAGCTGATCGCGCCTCGGGATTGGTGACCAGGGGCTTCAGCTGACATCAGGCGCCCGTGCCGCATCCGTGCCCGATCGTGCAGGGAACCACTGGGAACCACGGTGGTGAGCGGACAGCACGCGGCGTCCGGGCGAGTACCAGGCCAGGTTGAGCTCCGGGGCAATGGGCCCATGTAGACGCAGGTGAACGATTCCGTACGGCCTTACGACGGGCCCAAGCACACTTGGAAAGCGTGCACCAGCGGTCGAAGTGCAGCACTGATTGTGTCCGACATCGAGCTTCCAAAGGGCCTGGTCGCTCTACAACTCCACGTGCATGCGGGCAGGCTCACAAACCTGCCCGATCCGCGGGCCGGCGTAATGGGCCGTGATCACTCGCGCCAAAGCAGCTCCAGCCCAAAGCCGCTCCGCCGACCTTGCCGACCAGACTCTTCTCACCGATGATGCTGATCGTTCGGCCATGGGTGCTGACGAAGGGGGATCCATGCATGCCGAGGGGCAGTTCCGAGCGAGCGGGTGGCGAGGCCGCGAGGTTGAGATACTGCGCCCCGAGGGGCAGCGAGGCCCCGCGCTCTTGGAGTTCAAGGGGGGCTTGACCACCTCGTTCAAAGTCCACGCGCTGTATCGGTCGACGACCCGCAAGTTGCTGGGCGAGGAGCTGTTGTATTCATACGGGCCCAGGGTGCGAAGGGTTTTGCTGCCAGCGCAGTACAACCGGGTGGAGATCCGCCGTGTGAAGCCAAGTCGCACCTCAGGGACAGGGTTCTCCCGCTGGCGCCTGCGCACGTTGAACGCCGCCGACCTGCCGAGACTGGCGGACACGCTGTCTGGCAAGCACGAGACGCTCGTGTACTTCGATGGCCACACCCGCGTGTCGTTCGCCTGGCTGGGAGACACCGAATACGGTGAGCTCCACTTCACGCCCGAGGCCGGGGGCGAAGCAGAACAGCTGACTCGGCACGACCAAATCCGCGGTACGGTCACGGTTCCAGGTGATGGCCTCCTAGCCGTCCGCAGATCCGATAAGTGGACGCTGGAAAGGCAGTAGCGGCCCCCCTGCCGGTGTAGTCCGCTTCGAGGGGCGAGCTGACATCCAAGCCTGACATCAACGACAGCGGACACGAGCGGATCACCACGCCCTGGGACGGAGCAGTGGCAGCCTCGCAGACGTAGCCATCCAGGGACGCGACGATCCTCTGATCGAACTTACAAGGCGGATGTCGGCGGCTCGAAACCGTCCGGGCACAGAGAGAAGGACCAGCCCAGGAGGCGGTTTCCTCCCAGGCTGGCCCTTCAGACTCCTGTGTCGTGCCGCACGTGTTACTGCTGCTCAGGCGGACTGGGATCCCAACCGACCGCGAAAGACCACGTCACGCTCGGCTCCGCGGTGAACTGCAGCGAGCTGGTGGAGCGGTCCTTGCTCATGCGGATCTCGTTCATGGTGGGCAGGACCTTCCCCTGCTCGCACAGGAGAGGAAAGGTGACGTCGCCCACGAGGGCGCGGCCGGCAGCCGCGCCCTCGTGGTGCGTTTCCCCAGCTAGACCCAGGTGTCCAGCCACATCCGCGACCGCCACGAGTCGATCGGGATCGCGGTGCCCGTGTAGATGGGCCAGAAATAGATGAAGTTCCAGGCGATCAGCAGCACCAGGACGCCCGCGCCCGCCGCGCCCAAGATCCGGCGGCGTTCGTCGCGGCCGGGGGGGCCGATGATGGCGCCGATCATCATCGCGACCGCCAGGCACAGGAACGGGACGAAGACGACCGCGTAGAAGTAGAAGATCGTGCGCTCCTGGTACATGAACCAGGGCAGGTAGCCTGCGGCGATGCCGCAGGCGATCGCGCCGGCCCGCCAGTCGCGGCGGAACGCCCACCGCCACAGGATGTACAGGATGGCGAAGCAGGCCGCCCACCACAGGAGCGGGGTGCCGATCGCCAGGACCTCCCGGGCGCACTTGTCGCCGGCGTCCGTGGGGCAGCCGGCCTCGCCGGGGGAGGGGGATTCGTAGAAGTACGAGACCGGGCGGCCCACCACGAGCCAGCTCCACGGGTTCGACTGGTACGTGTGCGGGGATGACAGGCCGACGTGGAACAGGTAGACCTCGTGCTCGTAGTGCCACAGGCTGCGCAGCCAGTCGGGCAGGAAGCTCCAGTTGCCGCCCTTGCCGTCGGTGGCCGCCCAGCTGCGGAAGTAGCCGCCCGAGCCGTCGGCGGGAGAGAGGATCCAGCCGATCCAGGAGGTCAGGTACACGGTGACGGCGATGGTGGACATCGCCACCCACGAGAGGACCGACTCCGCCACGAGCACGAAGGAGAACCGGCGGTCAGCACCTGCCACCCTGCGTGCGCCGACGTCCCACAGGATGGTCATCACGATGAACGCGGCCAGGAAGTACGCGCCGTTCCACTTCGTGCCGATCGCGAGCCCCATCAACAGGGCCGCCGCCCAGCGCCAGGGGCGCAGCCCCAGCCAGGTGGTCCTCGCGACGTACGCGTCGGGCCGGGCCCGGCCGTCCGCGTCCACCGGGAGCGCTGCCGCCAGTTTCTCGCGCGCCTTGTCCCGGTCGATGAGCAGACAGCCGAAGGCCGCGAGCACGAAGAATTCCAGGACCCCGTCCAGCAGCGAGGTGCGGCTCATCACGAACTGCAGACCGTCCACGGCCATCAGCGCACCGGCCAGACAGCCCAGGAAGGTCGAGCGGAACAGCCGACGGCCGATACGGCACAGCATCAGCACCGCCAGCGTGCCGAGCAGCGCCGTCATGAACCGCCAGCCGAGCGGGTTGAACCCGAAGACCAGCTCCCCCAGCCCGATCACATACTTGCCGACCGGCGGATGCACCACGTAGGCGGCGTCCGTCGGGATCGGCACATGACCGTTGCCCTTGAGGATCAGGTCGTTGGCGTCCTTCGCCCAGCTCGCCTCGTACCCGTTGTGGATGAGCGCCCAGGCGTCCTTGGCGTAGTACGTCTCGTCGAATATCACCGCTCTCGGGCTGCCCAGGTTCCAGAACCGCATCAGCCCGGCCATGAGCGTCACGAGCAGCGGGCCGCCCCAGCCCGACCAGCGGGTGAGGCGGTCGGCGACCTCCTTGCGCAGGCCGAGCGCCCCCCAGATGCGCGGGCTGGGCTCGCTGTAGGGCGGCACCAGCCGGTCGCGGACGTCGCTCGTGGCGCGCGCCGTGTATCCGAATCGGCGCAGCCGCTGCTGCCACGCCGGCCGGTGCTCTTCGGTGGCCTGGCCCTGCCGGGTGTCCGTGGAGGACGCGGTACTGGTCACCGCGCCATCGTAGGGAACGCGTCTGTGTGAGTCCCGTGCTTGGGCCCTCCGATCGGGTACGGCCCGTGCCTGGGAGGATGGAAACGTGACAGTAACGCCCGGAACCCTGGTCCTCGCCGGCACCCCTATCGGGGACATCGAGGACGCTCCGCCGCGGCTCGCGCAGGAGCTGGCCACCGCCGATGTGATCGCCGCCGAGGACACGCGCCGGCTGCGCCGGCTCACACAGGCGCTCGGTGTCCAGCCGGCCGGGCGTGTCGTGTCCTACTTCGAGGGCAACGAGTCCGCCCGGACGCCCGAGCTGGTCGAGGCGCTGGTGGGCGGGGCGCGGGTGCTGCTGGTGACCGACGCCGGGATGCCGTCCGTGTCCGACCCCGGGTACCGGCTGGTCGCAGCCGCCGTCGAGAAGGACGTCCGTGTCACCGCCGTGCCCGGCCCCTCCGCCGTGCTCACCGCGCTCGCGCTGTCCGGGTTGCCCGTCGACCGGTTCTGCTTCGAGGGGTTCGCGCCGCGCAAGGCCGGCGAACGGCTGTCACGGCTGCGTGAGGTCGCCGAGGAGCGGCGCACCCTCGTCTACTTCGAGGCCCCGCACCGGCTCCAGGCCACCCTCGCCGCCATGGCCGAGGTGTTCGGCGCCGGGCGCCGGGCCGCCGTCTGCCGTGAGCTGACCAAGACGTACGAGGAGGTCCGCAGGGGCCCGCTCGGCGAGCTGGCGGAGTGGGCCGCCGAGGGCGTACGGGGCGAGATCACGGTCGTCGTGGAGGGTGCCGGCGAGAAGGCGCCGGCGGAGCTCGACGCGGCCGAGCTGGTGCGCCGGGTGCGGGTGCGCGAGGAGGCGGGGGAGCGTCGCAAGGAAGCCATCGCGGCCGTCGCCGCCGAGGCGGGAGTGCCGAAGCGGGAGGTTTTCGACGCGGTGGTGGCCGCGAAGAACGCCGACCGGCCCGCATGACGTGCGCAACCCCCTCTGAGCAGGGCGCTTCTCCCATGAGCGGGCGCCCCATGGGTGGGCAAAGAGCTGTCGCCGAAGGCAAAGCCATAACGGAGCGTTCGGGTTGATTTGGCAAGCGACATCCAAATCGCCTCCAACACTCGGCAGGCCTTGATGCGTTCGCGCTGGTGAAGGCGTCCACTGGGTGAGGGGACGTCCCCGTCCCTCGCCCACTGTGGGACCCCGCGGGATTCAGGGGGAATCCCGCCCCACCCGGGCGCTTGTCCAACGGGCAAGAGGAGCCGGAATGAGTGAGATCGCAGGACGGACCGGCCGGATAGCCGCGGCCGGTCTCGACACCGGGCAGGCGGTCGACCGAGGTGTGGCTACCGCTGTCGTACAGGAGTCCTATTCCTTCGCCTGCATGCGCTGCGGGCACGGCTGGGAGCAGTCGTACGACATAGAGCACCACCTCGACGGAGACGGCAACGAGTTCGTGATCTACGTGGCGGGCGGCCGGGTCGTCCCGTCGCCGCTGAGCCGTCCCTCCTGCCTGAACTGCGACAGCCATGTGGTGCGCATCATGCGCCCCGGCCAGGTGTCCTCCGTCCAGAACTCCATGCACGGCCACCACCGCCCGGTGGGGCGGGCCGCCGAGGAGACCCTGGACGAGCCGGTGGCGCGGGCGGAGAAGGCCGGACAGCAGCACCACTGGCACCTCTCGGACCTGCTCCACGTGTTTCACCATCGCAAGGCCGGGTGAATGGATCCTCCCGGACGAGGGGCGGCGCGGCCCTTTCGTAGGATCGGAGGCATGCCTTCCCAAGCGTCCGGCAAGAGCGGACCGCCCCCGCTTCCCGAGCCCCTGCGCGTGCCCGTCGCCGACTCGCACACCCACCTCGACATGCAGTCCGGCACGGTGGAGGAGGGTCTTGCCAGGGCCGCGTCGGTCGGCGTGACCACGGTCGTGCAGGTCGGCTGTGACGTGAAGGGGTCGCGCTGGGCCGCCGAGACGGCCGCGGCGTACGCACCCGTGCACGCGGCCGTGGCGCTTCACCCGAACGAAGCGCCGCGCATCGTCGACGGCGACCCTGACGGATGGTCCCGGCAGGGCGCCCGCGAGCCGGGCGGCGACACGGCCCTGGACGAGGCGCTCGCCGAGATAGACGGCCTGGCGGCCCTTCCGCACGTCAAGGGAGTCGGGGAGACCGGCCTCGACTACTTCCGCACCGGACCCGAGGGCAGGGCCGTCCAGGAGCGCTCCTTCCGCGCGCACATCGAGATCGCCAAGCGGCACGGCAAGGCGTTGGTCATCCACGACCGCGACGCGCACGCAGACGTGCTGCGCATCCTGGAGGAGGAGGGTGCGCCCGAGCGGACGGTTTTCCACTGCTACTCGGGTGACGCGGCGATGGCCGAGGTCTGCGCCCGTGCCGGGTACTTCATGTCGTTCGCGGGCAACGTGACCTTCAAGAACGCGCAACCGCTCCGGGACGCGCTCGCCGTGGCTCCCCTCGACCTCGTCCTGGTGGAGACCGACGCTCCGTTCCTCACGCCCGCGCCCTACCGGGGCCGGCCCAACGCGCCTTATCTCGTTCCGATCACGGTCCGCGCGATGGCCGCGGTGAAGGGGGTCGAGGAGGACGTGCTGGCTCAGGCACTCGGGCGGAACACGGCGCGCGCTTTCGGTTACTGAGCGTCGAAATCTTCCGGTCGCCGGGGTCCCGCCGGGGCCCCGGGACGCCCGGATTTCCGGCTGCTTCGAGGCGAAAGCGTGTCGCCACACCGAGTAACGACGTTGCTTTGGAGAGTGACGGCCAGGCGCTAGGTTCTGGTCTCCCGTTTCGGACCTCTCTGGAGCGTGTCGTCGTGAGCAATCGGCAGTACTCGCCATGCAGGACGTACGACCCGGCCCCGGCGTACGAGGATCACGAGCCCTTCGGCCCGGCGTACCCGGACACCTACCGGCCCGCCTACGAGGCGCAGGCCCGCACCGTGCGCGCCGGGGACATAGCGGGACCGCCGCCGCGCCAGCAGCCGGACGGCACGGCTCGCCCGCCGGGCCGAGCACAGGCCCGGCACGCCGCGCGACGCGGGAAGGGCGGCTCCCGCCCCGATTCCGTCCGCCGTCTCCTCCCTCAGGCGCTGGTCGTCGCCTTCCTCGCCGGCGGCACCACCGCGTTCGTCGCCAACGACAAGGCGATCGAACTCACCGTGGACGGCCGGCCGCGTGCGTTGCACACCTTCGCCGGCGACGTGGGCGAGCTGCTCGCCCAGGAGCGGGTCGCCGTGGGCGAGCACGACGTCGTCACACCCGCGCCCGGGATGGCGCTGGCCAGCGGGGACGAGGTCGTGGTGCGCTTCGGGCGCCCCCTGCTCCTCACCGTCGACGGTCACCGCCGCCAGGTGTGGACGACGGCGCACACCGTCCACGACGCGCTCCAGCAGTTCGGGGTGCGCGCTGAGGGCGCGTACCTGTCGACCGCGAGCTCCCGGAAGATCGGCCGCGAGGGGCTCGTGCTGGACGTCCGCACCGAGCGCTCGGTGACGGTCATGGCGGACGGGCGGCCGCGCACGATCCGCACGAACGCGGCCACCGTCCGTGAGGCGGTCGAGCAGGCCGGGGTCACCTTGCGCGGACAGGACACGACCTCCGTGCGGCCGGACAGCTTCCCTCGCGACGGCCAGACGGTGACCGTGCTGCGGGTGAAGGGCTCGAAGGAGGTCCGCGAGGAGCCGATCCCGTTCGACGTGAGGCGCACCCGCGACCACCACCTGTTCAAGGGCACGGAGATCGTGGCGCGTGCCGGGCGGCCGGGCACGCGCCGGGTGACGTACGTCCTGCGCACCGTCAACGGTGTCCGGCAGAAGCCGAGGCGAATCGAGTCCGAAGTGGTTCAGGAGCCGAGGATGCAGTGGGTGAGGGTGGGTACCAGGGCGCACCCGGACTCGGTGAACGGCGCCGAGGGCCTGAACTGGCGAGGGCTCGCCGCCTGCGAGTCCGGTGGCAGGACGCGCGCGGTGGACCCGTCCGGTACCTATGGCGGCCTCTACCAGTTCGACCGGCGCACCTGGCGCAGCCTCGGCGGCTCCGGCCGGCCGCAGGACGCCCCGGCCGCGGAGCAGACGTACCGCGCGAAGAAGCTGTACGTGCGCCGGGGCTCCAGTCCCTGGCCGTACTGCGGGCCGCGGCTCTACCGCTGAGCGCGCGGTCCGACCGCCGCCGTTCCTACCTGGACGGCCCTTTCGCGGGCCTCCGCCGGGCCCACAAGGCACCGGCGGAGGCCCGGGCCGCCCGCGGCCACGCGCGCGCGGAGCCGTCACGCCGCCCCGTACCCTTGCTCCGTGAACAGCTCCGCCTTCGACGCCCTCCTGGGTCCCGCCGACGTCCGAGAACTGGCGGCCGCCCTCGGCGTACGCCCCACCAAACAGCGCGGCCAGAACTTCGTCATCGACGCCAACACCGTGCGGCGCATTGTGCGCACGGCCGATGTGCGCCCCGAGGACGTCGTGGTGGAGGTGGGGCCCGGGCTCGGTTCGCTGACGCTGGCGCTGCTGGAGGTGGCCGAGCGCGTCACGGCCGTCGAGATCGACGACGTCCTGGCGGGGGCGCTCCCCACGACCGTCGGCGCGCGGATGCCCGAGCGCGCCGAGCGGTTCGCCCTGGTCCACTCCGATGCCCTGCACGTGAGCGAGCTGCCCGGGCCGGCGCCCACCGCGCTCGTCGCGAACCTGCCGTACAACGTCGCGGTACCCGTCCTGCTGCACATGCTCGACACCTTCCCGAGCATCCAGCGGACCCTGGTGATGGTGCAGTCCGAGGTCGCGGACCGGCTGGCCGCCGCGCCCGGTTCGAAGGTGTACGGGGTGCCGTCCGTGAAGGCCAACTGGTACGCCGACGTCAAGCGCGCCGGGGCCATCGGGCGCAACGTCTTCTGGCCGGCGCCCAACGTCGACAGCGGGCTCGTCTCGCTGGTCCGGCGGGCCGAGCCGGTCAGGACCTCCGCCTCGAAGGCGGAGGTGTTCGCGGTGGTGGACGCCGCGTTCGCGCAGCGGCGCAAGACGCTGCGGGCCGCGCTCGCCGGGTGGGCGGGGTCGGCGGCCGCGGCCGAGACCGCGCTCGTCGCCGCCGGGATCTCGCCACAGGCGCGCGGGGAGTCGCTGACGGTGCAGGAGTTCGCCCGCATCGCCGAGAACCGCGACGCCGAGAACCGCGTCACCGACCATCGCGTCACCGAGCACGAGGAGCAGGCCCAGCAGTGAGCGTGACCGTACGCGTCCCCGCCAAGGTGAATGTGCAGCTGGCGGTGGGCGGCGCCCGCCCCGACGGTTTCCACGACCTGGCGAACGTCTTCCTGGCCGTCGGTCTGTACGACGAGATCACGGTGACCCCGGCCGATGCACTCCGCGTCACCTGCTCGGGCCCCGACGCCGCGCAGGTGCCGCTCGACGTCACCAACCTGGCGGCGCGGGCGGCCCTGGCGCTCGCCGCGCGTCACGGGCTCGAGCCGGCCGTGCACGTCCACATCGCCAAGGACATCCCCGTCGCCGGAGGCATGGCGGGCGGAAGCGCGGACGGGGCGGGCGCCCTCGTGGCGTGCGACGCGCTGTGGGGCACGCGAGCATCGCGCGAGGAACTGCTCGAGATCTGTGCCGAGTTGGGCAGCGATGTGCCGTTCAGCCTGGTGGGCGGGGCGGCGCTGGGCACCGGGCGGGGCGAGCAGCTCACGGTGCTTGAGGTCGGCGGGACCTTCCACTGGGTGTTCGCGATGGCCGGCCGGGGGCTGTCGACACCCGCGGTGTTCCGGGAGTTCGACCGGCTCAACGAAGGCGTGCGGATTGCCGAGCCCGTCGCCGCGCAGGACCTTCTCGAAGCGCTGGCGAAGGGGGACACCGGGACCCTGGCGGCAGCGGTCTCCAACGATCTGCAGCCGGCCGCGCTGTCACTGTTCCCGGAGCTGGCGGACACGCTGGCCGCGGGGCGTGCGGCAGGGGCGCTTGCGGCGCTCGTGTCCGGATCGGGACCCACGACGGCGTTCCTCGCCCGGGACGCGTCCGGAGCGCAGAAGATCGCGGAGGCTCTGCTGGCGTCCGGGACGTGCAGGTCGGCGCGGGTGGCGCCGTCACCGGCGCCGGGAGCGACCCTGGTCCGACCCGGCCGTCCCCGTGCGACCGAGTCCGGGTGCGCAGACCGCATGTGAGCAAGTCCGCGTACTCAGACCGCACTTGAGTACGAGCGCGCTGACGCCTCCTTCAGCGCCCGCGCGACCGTACCTTCATGAGACCCAGCGACCTCGCCGCCGCCACACCCGCCTCCCGCGACCGCTTCATCGATCTGTTGCGGGTCGCCTCGCTCGCCACCGTCGTGCTCGGGCACTGGCTGATGGCCGCCGTGTCCGTGGGTGCGGACGGACGTGTGCAGGTCGGCAACCTGCTCGCCCTCCAGCCCCGGTTCCAGCTGCTCACCTGGGTGTTCCAGGTGATGCCGGTGTTCTTCTTCGTCGGGGGCTTCTCGCATGCCCTCTCCTGGCGATCGACCGGACGCCGCACCCCCAAGGCCTACTCGGTGTTCCTGCGCGCCCGGCTCCAGCGGCTGCTGCGGCCGACCGTCGTGTTCATCGGGGTGTGGGGTGCGGTGGCGATGGCCCTCCAACTGGCCGGGTCCGGCGGTGGGTTGCTTGATGTGAGCCTGCGACTGGTCGCACAGCCCCTGTGGTTCGTGGGGATCTATCTCGCAATGGTCGCCTTCACCCCACCGCTGCTCAGGCTCCACGAGAGGTACGGGTGGGGTGCGTTCGGCGGGCTCGTCGCCGCGGCCGTGCTCGTCGACTTGCTCCGCTTCGGCCTCGGCGTCCCTTACGTCGAGTTCCTCAACTTCGCCTTCGTCTGGCTCGCCGTCCACCAACTCGGCTTTCTGCGCGCGGACGGGCGGCTCGGCCGGCCGTACCTGCTCGCCGGCGCGGGGCTCGTGGGCGCCGCGCTGCTGGTGGGCTTCGGACCGTATCCGCTGTCGATGGTGGGCATGCCGGGCGAGAAGGTCTCCAACATGGCGCCGCCCACGCTCGCCCTGCTGTGCCACGGGCTGTGGCTGGTCGGGGCGGTGGAACTGCTGCGTGCGCCCGCCGTGCGGTGGCTGAACCGCCCACGCGTGTGGCGCACGGTCGTCGCGGCGAACGGCGTCTCGATGACCGCCTTTCTGTGGCACCTGACGGCGATGCTCGGCGTCTACGGGGCGCTGCTCGCCCTCGGCGTCCGACTGCCGGAGCCCGGTTCGGGTGCGTGGTGGATACAGGTATCATGGCGGATCGTGGCTGCCGTGACGCTCACCGGTGTCCTGGTGGCCGTCTTCCGTGCCTTCGAAAAACCCTCGGGTGCACGGGAGTCGAGTGCGCCGCGCGCCTGGGCGGGACCCGCCGCCGCGCTCGGCGTCACCCTCTGCCTCTTCGGGGTCCTCGGCCTGTCGATGGTCGGCTTCGGGGGACTTCTGCAAGGACGTACGGCCCTGCTGATGGCCGTGCACGTCACCGCACCCGCGGCCGTGATGATGACGCTCTCGGGGTGGCTGCTGGTGGAACGGGCGGGGCGGGGCCGCGGCGGCGCGGTATGACGGCGGCCCGGGGTCCTGGAGGTCGTCGATGGCGGTCAGGTCGATGTCGGCCGGCGAGGCTGCTCGGTGGAGTCGGCGGTCATGGTTCCTTCCATGGACGGGATCCCGCCGCCTGCTTCCCCAGTAGTCGTCGATCACTGATGACGTCACCACGAAGAGTGACGGCCCGCCTGCGTCCCGCCACCTCTTCCGCAGGCCCTAGGCTTGAAGGCTGATCGATCCCCGCGTCAGGAGAGAAATGGCCATCAACCTGGTCAATGTCGAGAACGTCAGCAAGGTGTACGGCACCCGCGCCCTGCTCGACGGCGTCTCGCTCGGCGTGTCCGAAGGGGACCGGATCGGGGTGGTCGGCCGCAACGGCGACGGCAAGACCACCCTGATCCGGATGCTCGCCAAGCTGGAGGAGGCCGACTCCGGCCGTGTCACCCACTCCGGCGGGCTGCACCTCGGCGTGCTCACCCAGTACGACTCCCTCGACCCGGCCGCCACCGTCCGCCACGAGGTCATCCGGGACATGGCCGATCACGAGTGGGCGGGCAACGCCAAGATCCGCGACGTGCTCACCGGGCTGTTCGGCGGGCTCGACCTGCCCGGCTTCCCGCAGGGACTCGACACCGTCATCGGCCCCCTGTCCGGCGGCGAGCGGCGCCGCATCGCGCTGGCCAAGCTGCTCATCGCCGAGCAGGACCTGATCGTCCTGGACGAGCCCACCAACCACCTCGACGTCGAGGGCATCGCCTGGCTGGCCGACCATCTGCGCGAGCGCCGCTCCGCGCTCGTCTGCGTCACTCACGACCGCTGGTTCCTGGACCAGGTGTGCACCCGGATGTGGGACGTGCAGCGGGGCACGGTCTTCGAGTACGAGGGCGGCTACTCCGACTACGTCTTCGCCCGCGCCGAGCGGGAGCGTATCGCCGCCTCCGAGGAGGCCAAGCGGCAGAACCTGATCAGGAAGGAACTCGCCTGGCTGCGGCGCGGCGCTCCCGCCCGGACCTCCAAGCCCCGCTTCCGCGTCGAGGCCGCCAACGACCTGATCAAGGACGTCCCGCCGCCCCGGGACAGCAGCGAGCTGATGAGGTTCGCCGGCTCCCGGCTCGGGAAGACGGTCTTCGACCTCGAGGACGTCACCGTCCAGGCCGGCCCCAAGCTGCTGCTCAAGCACGTCACCTGGCAGCTCGGTCCGGGCGACCGGATCGGCCTCGTCGGGGTCAACGGCGCGGGCAAGACCTCACTGCTGCGCGCCATGACCGAGGCCGCGCGCAGCGAGGGGGAGCGGCAGCCCGCCGGAGGCCGGATCGCGGTCGGCAAGACGGTCAGGCTCGCCTATCTCTCGCAGGAGGTCGCGGAGCTCGACCCGACCTGGCGGGTCCTGGAGGCCGTGCAGCGGGTGCGTGAGCGCGTCGACCTCGGCAAGGGGCGCGAGATGACCGCCGGGCAGCTGTGCGAGACCTTCGGCTTCAGCAAGGAGAAGCAGTGGACACCCGTCGGGGACCTGTCCGGCGGTGAACGCCGGCGGCTCCAGCTGCTCCGCCTCCTGATGGACGAGCCCAACGTCCTCTTCCTCGACGAGCCCACCAACGATCTCGACATCGAGACCCTCACCCAGCTCGAGGACGTGCTCGACGGCTGGCCCGGCTCGATGATCGTGATCTCGCACGACCGGTTCTTCGTCGAGCGGACCACGGACAAGGTGTACGCCCTCCTCGGTGACGCCACGGTGCGGATGCTGCCTCGCGGCATCGACGAATACCTGGAGCGGCGCCACCGTATGGAGGAGGCCGCGGCGGCGGCCGCCACTCCGGCGCCCGCCGCCGAGAAGCCGGCCGTCTCCGCCGCCGACGCCCGTGCCGCGAAGAAGGAACTCCAGCGGATCGAGCGTCAGTTGGACAAGATCACCGGGCGGGAGGCCGAGCTCCACCGGCAGATCGCCGACAACGCGACGGACTTCGGGAAGGTGGCCGGGCTGGACGCCCAGTTGCGTCAACTCGTCGGCGAGCGCGAGGAGCTGGAGTTGCGGTGGCTGGAACTCGCGGAAGAGGCATAGGCGTTCGGCGGTCCGCGCGCCCGGGCGTGAAGGCCGCGTGAAGGCCATAACGGGGGCATCACGGGCCGGTCCTCCCTTGGGAACAGGGGCAGGACAAGCCCGGTGTTCAAGGGCCTCCCGGTGATACAAAGGGCCGTCTGAGAACAGACTGGGTACCACCGGCGGAATTCGCGCACCGCGGGCGTGGGGACACATCAGTCAAGAGGGGGAACGCACTGATGACTCAGCCTCCCGACCAGCCGCCGCAGGGCGGATTCGGAGCACCGCAGAGCCCACCACCACAGGGGGGTTTCGGCGCTCCGCAGGACCCGCAGCAGGCCACGCCTCCGCCGCCCGCCCAGCCCCCTGCCCCGCCGCAGCCCGGGTACGGCCCTCCGCAACAGCCTGGTCCCTACGCCCAGCCCCAGCAGCCGGGGCCGTACGCCCAGCCCGGGTACGGCCCTCCGCAGCAGCCGGGGCCCTACGCCCCGCCGCAGCCCGGATACGGCTGCCCGCAGCAGCCGCCTCGGTTCCCGGGCGCCCCGACCCCGCCTCCCGGCGGCGGTTCCAAGAACCCCTTCAAGGGCAGGCCCGCGGTGGCCGTGGGCGCCGCGGTCGCCGCGCTGCTCGTGATCGGCGGCACCGTGTACGCGGTCAGCGGCAGCGGCGGCGACAAGAAGCCCACCGCCGAGAAGAGCGGGCAGGCCACACCGTCCGCGGCGGCCTCCACGCCGGTCGACCCGGGCGACGGCACCGGCGACGGCGCCGAGGACCCCGAGAATCTCAACGAGGGCCGCAAGGCGGGTGAGTCGAAGGTCCTCTGGTACAAGGAGGCGCCCGACGCGCCCGGTTCCGGCGCCGACGCCCCCAGCATGTGGATCACCGACAAGGCGGTGGTGAAGGCCGCGTACAAGCAGGTCTTCGCGTACGACGTCGGCGACGGCGACCCGGCCTGGGAGCCGATCTCGTTCCCGCAGAAGATCTGTGCGGTCACTCCGCACAAGACGGCGGACGACGAGGTCGTCGTTGCCTACATGAGCGGCATCAGTGAGAACGCCAAGTGCAACCGGCTCCAGCAGATCGACCTCGGCACCGGCACGCTGGGCTGGAAGGCGCAGGTTGCCGATGGCGCCCTGTTCGACAGCACCCTCAGCGTCGACCTCAGCGTCACCGGCAAGACCCTGATGGTCGGCCGTTCGCAGTCGGGCACGGCGTACGACATCGGCACCGGCAAAAAGCTGTGGGACAAGCGGGAGTACACCGGAGCCTGTTTCCCGACCGCCTTCGCGGGCGGCGCCAAGCTGATCTCCGTGGCCTCCTGCGCGGCCGGCAGCTCGAAAGCGCACGACGAGGTGCAGGAGCTCGACCCGACGACCGGCAAGGCCAAGTGGACCAGGCCGATCCCGACGGGCTGGAAGGTCGCGCGCGCCTTCTCCGTCGATCCCGTCGTCCTCTATCTGACCAACGACGACAAGAAGGCCGTGGCCATCTCCACGCTGAAGAACGACGGCACCCCCCGTTCGGACGTCCACTCCAAGGACTCCTTCGCGCCCGAGTGCGGCTGGGCCGCCCTCAGTCGTGACCTGCAGGGCTGCACCGGCGCGGTGGCCGACGCGAACACCCTGTACCTGCCGACCGAGGCGAAGAGCGGCCCGAACGAGGTCGTCGCGTTCAACCTCGACACCGGCAAGGAGAAGTGGCGGGTGAAGTCCCCGGCGGACCGGACGATGCTCCCGCTGAGGACGGACGGCACCCACCTGATCGCCTATGTCGAGCCGTCGTACTCCGCCGGCGGTCAGGTGGTCTCCATCGCGACGTCCGGCGGCAGCCACACCGCGACCAGGCTGCTGCAGAACCCGTCGGGCGCCGCGCAGATCGAGAGCGGCTTCTACGCCAAGGCGATCGACTACGTGGACGGGCGCTTCTACATCTCCACGACCCGGCTGAGCGGCAACAACCAGTCGAAGGAGAAGCTGATGCTCGCCTACGGCAAATGACCCGGCTGCCGGCTCCTCCCTCCCTGCCCACCACTCTTCCGTCCTTCGAGGTACGCCTTCATGAGCCAGCCGCCTCCGCCCCCGAACCAGCCGCCGCCGGGTGGTTTCGGCGCCCCCGAGGACCCGCCGCCAGGGGGTTTCGGGGCACCGCAGGACCCGCCGCCGGGTGGCTTCGGGGTTCCGCAGCCGCCCCAGAGCCCTCCGCCGCCCGCCCAGGGACCGGGGTACGGCTACCCGCAGCCGCAGAACCCGCCCCAGCAGCCGTACGGCTACCCGCAGCAGCCCGGCTACGGCCACCCGAACCAGCAGCCCGGCTACGGCTATGCGCCGACCGTTCCCCTGGGCGCGCAGGGTTCCCAGGGCGGCGGCCGCAAGGGACGGGGCGCCCAGGTGTGGATCATCGTCGCGGCGGTCGTGGCCATCGCGCTGATCATCGGCGGCGGTGTCTGGTATGCGAACAGCCAGGGCGGCGACAAGAGCGGGAACTCCGCGGCCGGTACGAGCGGCGGCAAGGACGGCAAGGGTGCCGGCGGCGGCTCCGGTTCCGGTGACGCCAGGGAGAAGGTCCCGGCCGACACCGGTGCCAAGGTGCTGTTCCAGCTGCCGATGCCGGTGGTGAAGAACGACTCCAGCGTCCAGGTCGCCGGCTCCTGGGTGACCGACAAGGCGTATGTGAAGAGCGGGGTGGCCGAGATCGACGGCTACGACCCCGACAAGGGCACCAAGCTGTGGACCATCAAGCTCCCCGGCCCGGTGTGCGCGGTGAGCCGCTACACCAGCGAGGACGACCGCACGGCGATCCTCTACCAGTCGGGGATGCCGACGAAGGACAAGCCGTCCTACGGCTGCACCGAGGTCGCGGCCATCGACCTGAGCGCGGGCCGGAAGCTGTGGACCGAGTCCGCCAGGGCCGGTGACGACAAGATCTCCTTCGGCAACATCACCCAGAGCGGGGACACGGTCGCCCTGGGCAGCACTTCCGGCGGGGCCGCCTTCGACCTGGCCACAGGCAGGACGCTGTGGAGCCCGAAGCCGGGCGATACCTGCTACGACGCGGGGTACGGCGGCGGTCCGGCGCTGGTCGCCGTCCGCAAGTGCGGTCAGTACGGTGCCCGGCAGCTGCACATCCAGTCCATCGACCCGAAGTCCGGGCAGGTGAACTCCGACTACAAGATGGCGACCGGCATCGAGTACGCCAGCGTCGTGTCGGCGAGCCCGCTCGTGGTCGCCGCCGACGTCGGCGACTCCGCGGCCGGCAGCGGCATCTCGGACCTGTTCTCCATCGACATCAAGAGCGGCGCTCTGCGCACCAAGATCTCGCTGCCGGCCAAGACCTATGCGGCCAGGTGCGACGGGATCACTCAGACCGAGGCGTGCACCCAGATCGTCGTCGGCAACGGCAGGGTCTACGTGCCGACCAAGGAGCACGAGGGCAGCGCGGGCGGCTACGGCGAGACCAACGAGATCGTCGCCTTCGACCTCGGCACCGGAAAGCTGAACGGTCAGCGCGCGGACGCGGGCGACGGCTACACCCTCTCCCCGCTGCGCATGGACGGCGGCAACATCATCGCCTACAAGCGCCCGCCCTACGACAAGGGCGGCCAGATCGTCAGCATCGACGGCGCCTCGTTCAAGGAGACCAAGCTCCTCGAGAACCCGTCGGCCGAGTCCGTCCGCAACGCGGAGCGCCGTTTCTCCCTGGACTACGCGGAGATCCGTTACCAGAACGGTCGCCTCTACATGGCCCAGGTCTTCGCCGACAAGGCGTCCGGCGCGGGTGACGGCCGGTATCTGGCCGTCGCGTTCGGCACGAGCTGACGGCCCGGCAGCTCTCCGCGATCACCGGCCCGCACATCTGACCGAGTATCGGCCGTACGGTCCCGTCCCGGCTCAGGGGCGGGGCCGCGTGCGTATTCCCGTCCCTTCCGAATGGTTGGGATTTCCGCAATCCGGGGCACTTCTCACCGGTAGGGGCGCGCAATGTCGAACAAGCGTGTAGCTTCCGGGGGCATGAAGGGCGGGGGTGCGCTGGGGGCTTCTGCCCGTACGGGCCAGTGGGCACGCGTAGTGGGCATCCATGGGGGACTGGGGGGTTGCTCGATGGGAGTGCGGCTCATGGTGGTCGACGACCACCGACTGCTCGCCGAGGCGCTGGCCTCGGCACTGAAGCTGCGAGGGCACCGGGTGCTCGCCGCGGCCGCGCCGACCGGGGGCGCGGCCGAACTGGTGATCACCAGGGCGCCCGAGGTGTGCCTGCTGGGAACGTCGGCACCGGCCGAGCCGGGGGTCTTCGACCCGGTGGTGCGGATCAAGCGGGAGCGTCCGCAGGTGGCGGTGCTGGTCCTCGGGCCGGTGCCGAGTCCGCGCGGGATCGCGGCCGCGTTCGCCGCGGGCGCCTCGGGCTATGTGCGGCACGACGAGCGCATCGAGGGCGTCGAGCGGGCGATCATGAAGGCGCGGGCGGGCGAGGCGGTGGTGGCACCGCAGCTGTTGCAGGGCGCTTTCAGCGAGCTGCTCAATCCGGCGGCCCAACCGGACGACGAGGGCCAGCGCCTGCTGCAGATGCTCACCCCGCGCGAGGTGGAGGTCCTCGTGCGGGTCGCCGACGGCGAGGACACCCGGCTGATCGCGGCCGGCATGGGCATCGCTCCGTCGACGGCCCGCACCCATGTCCAGCGGGTCCTGATGAAACTCGGTGTGGGCTCCCGCCTGGAGGCGGCGGCCCTGGCGGCCCGCACGGGTCTGCTGGACCGGGCGGGGCCGCTCGACAACGCGGCGCCGCCACGGAGGGACCCGTCGCCGCAATAGCCGTAGCCGCAGGTCTCGTGCTCGCGCGGACCGTCCGCGGCCGGCCGGGCGGTACCCCGCGCTCCTGACGGTACGAGGACGATCGTCAGCCAGTTGGCGCCGAGCGGGTTGGTGTGGCCGATGCCGGTGCCGCCCCAGGCGGTGACGAATTCATGGCCGTGGGCCGCGGTGAGCTTGTCGGTCAGGCCGCCCCAGCCGCCGACCTTCTTCAGGCCGAGCACGGTGATCGGGATGAGGGCCGCCAGGATCACGAAGAACTGGAGCACCTCGTTGTAGATCGCCGAGGACAGACCGCCGAGAGTGATGTAGGCGAGCACGAAGAACCCGGCGACCACGATCGCCACCCACTGCGGCCAGCCGAGCAGCGCCTCGACGACGATCGCCAGCGCGTACAGGTTCACGCCTGCGATCAGGATGGCCGCGAAGGCGAACAGGATCGAACTCAGCAGGTGTGCTGCTTTGTCGAAGCGGAGCAGCAGGAACTCGGGAACCGAGCGGACCTTGGAGCCGTAGTAGAAGGGCATCATCACCAGGCCCAGGAAGACCATGGCCGGGATGGCGCCGATCCAGTACCAGTGGACGGTGTAGGCGCCGTACTGCGCGCTGTTGGCGGCCATGCCGAGGATCTCGGTGGCGGCCAGGTTGGCCGAGTTGAACGCCAGACCGGTGATCCAGGCAGGCAGCGAGCGCCTGGACAGGAAGAAGTCGAGGCTGGTCCTCACCGACCGCCGGGCCGCGAACCCGATGCCCAGTACGACGACGAAGTAGATCCCGAGGATCGTGTGGTCGAGTCCGTTCGTGGGGAGCCGTAGCCCCGCGGCGAGATGTGTGGGGGTTTGCATACGTACTCGCTCGGCTGCATGAACCAAAGAGAGCGGAACCCACGCCCTTGCGTTCGATATCTGAACAGTTGTGATGATGGGCTTTGTTGGATTGTGATGTTGACGCTGGTGGTTGCTTGTGGTTTGTTGTGTTGAGTTATGTTTGAAGAATGGTTCGGGTGCGGATGACGAGTCCGGCAGTGCAGCAGAAAGGCAAGGTGTCGTGAAGAAGACCTCGACCCGTCTGGCCGACGGTCGTGAGCTCGTCTACTACGACCTGCGCGACGACACCGTGCGGGACGCCGTGGACCGCCGGCCGCTGAAGCGGACCGTCACGACCTCCGAGATCCGCCGCGATGTGCTGCTCGGCGACTCGGTCGCCGTCGCCTCCCACCGACAGGACCGCACCTACCTCCCGCCCGCCGACGAGTGCCCGCTGTGCCCCTCCCGGGGCGAGCGGCTGAGCGAGATCCCGGACTCCTCGTACGACGTGGTGGTCTTCGAGAACCGCTTCCCCTCGCTCGCCGGCGACTCCGGCCGCTGCGAGGTCGTCTGCTTCACCTCCGACCACAACGCCTCCTTCGCCGACCTGACCGAGGAGCAGGCGCGCCTGGTCCTGGACGCCTGGACCGACCGCACCGCTGAGCTGTCCCATCTGCCCGCCGTGGAGCAGGTCTTCTGCTTCGAGAACCGGGGCCGGGAGATCGGTGTGACCCTCGGCCACCCGCACGGTCAGATCTACGCGTACCCCTTCACCACCCCCCGCACCGCCCTGATGCTCCGTTCGCTTGCCGCACACAAGGAAGCGACCGGCGGCGAGAACCTCTTCGACGCCGTCCTGGAACGCGAGCTCGCCGACGAGCGGGTCGTCCTCGAGGGCGAACACTGGGTGGCCTTCGTGCCCTTCGCCGCGCACTGGCCCTACGAAGTCCACCTCTATCCCCGCCGCCGCGTCCCCGATCTGCTCGCGCTCGACGAGGCGGCCCGCGCCGAATTTCCCAAGGTCTATCTGGAACTCTTGAGGCGCTTCGACCGGATCTTCGAGGGCGGGGACGACGGTGCGGGTGCCGTGGCCCGGACACCGACGCCGTACATCGCCGCCTGGCACCAGGCGCCGTTCGGCGCGCTGGAGGAGTTCGACGGCGTCACCAGAGACGACTTCGCCATTCACCTCGAGCTTTTCACCATTCGCCGCACTTCCGGCAAGCTGAAGTTCCTCGCGGGTTCCGAGTCCGGCATGAACGTGTTCATCAACGACGTGCCGCCGGAAGCCGCGGCCGAGCGACTGCGAGAGGTAGCGAGTTCATGAGTGGGAAGTACCTGGTCACCGGTGGCGCGGGATATGTGGGGAGCGTGGTCGCGCAGCACCTGCTGGAGGCGGGCCACGAGGTCGTCGTTCTCGACAACCTCTCCACCGGCTTCCGCGAGGGCGTGCCGGCCGGCGCTTCCTTCATCGAAGGCGACATCCGCGACGCCGCCAAGTGGCTGGACCCCTCCTATGACGCGGTCCTGCACTTCGCCGCGTTCTCGCAGGTCGGCGAGTCGGTCGTGAAGCCGGAGAAGTACTGGGACAACAATGTCGGCGGCACCATGGCGCTGCTCGGCGCCATGCGTGAGGCGGAGGTGCGCAAGCTCGTCTTCTCCTCCACGGCGGCAACCTACGGCGAGCCGGTCAGCACCCCGATCACCGAGACCGACCCGACCGCGCCGACCTCCCCCTACGGCGCCTCGAAGCTCGCGGTCGACCACATGATCACCGGTGAGGCGGCGGCGCACGGTCTGGGCGCCGTGTCCCTGCGCTACTTCAACGTGGCGGGCGCGTACGGGGCCTGCGGCGAGCGGCACGACCCGGAGTCCCACCTCATCCCGCTGGTGCTCCAGGTCGCACAGGGCCGGCGCGAGGCGATCTCGGTCTTCGGCGACGACTACCCGACGCCGGACGGCACCTGCATCCGCGACTACATCCACGTCGCGGACCTGGCCGAGGCCCATCTGCTGGCGCTGGACGCCGCCACCGCCGGCGAGCACCTGATCTGCAACCTCGGCAACGGCAACGGCTTCTCCGTGCGCGAGGTCATCGAGACGGTGCGCCAGGTCACCGGACACCCGATCCCGGAGGTCGTGGCCCCGCGCCGGGGCGGCGACCCGGCGGTCCTGGTCGCCTCCGCGGCCACGGCCCGCGAGCGGCTCGGCTGGAACCCGTCCCGCGCGGACCTCGCGGGGATCGTCGCGGACGCGTGGGAGTTCACGCAGAACATCGCAAGGGAGCAGTAGGTGGGCGTACGCGAGGGCTTCGAGGAGCTGTACGGGACGGCTCCCGAGGGTGTCTGGGCGGCACCGGGCCGGGTCAACCTGATCGGCGAGTACACGGACTTCAACGAGGGGTTCGTGATGCCGTTCGCACTGCCGCACACGGCGGTCGCGGCGGTCTCGCGGCGCACCGACGGGGTGCTGCGTCTGCACTCGGCGGACATCGAGGGCCCGGTCGTCGAGCTGCGCGTCGACGAGCTCCGGCCGCTGTCCGACACCGGCTGGGCCGCCTACCCGGCCGGGGTCGTCTGGGTGCTGCGTGATGCGGGCCACGCGATCACGGGTGCGGACCTGTATCTGTCCTCGACAGTGCCGACGGGCGCCGGCCTGTCCTCGTCGGCGGCGCTCGAGGTGGTCACCGCCCTCGCCCTGAACGACCTGTACGACCTCGGCCTCACCCGCCCCGAGCTGGCGAGGCTGGCCCAGCGCGCCGAGAACGACTTCGTCGGTGTGCCGTGCGGCGTCATGGACCAGATGGCGTCGGCGTGCAGCGCCGAGGGCCATGCCCTGCACCTCGACTGCCGCGATCTGTCCATCCGCCAGATCCCCTTCGACCTGGCCTCCCAGGACCTCGCGCTGCTGGTCGTCGACACACGCGTCAAGCACGCGCTGGGCGACGGGGCGTACGCCGAGCGGCGCGAGGGCTGCGAGGAGGGCGCACGGCAGCTCGGGGTCTCGCATCTGCGGGACATCGCGTACGAGGACCTTCAGGCCGCGCTCGCGCGTCTGTCCGACGAGCGGCTGCGCCGCTATGCGCGCCACGTCGTCTCGGACGACCACCGCGTCGACCGGGTCGTCGCCCTGCTCGACGCGGGCGACGTCCGGGGCATCGGGCCCGTGCTGACCGAGGGCCATGTCTCCCTGCGGGACGACCTGCGCATCTCCTGCCCGGAACTGGACCTGGTGGTGGAGACGGCGAACGCCTCCGGCGCACTCGGTGCCCGGATGACCGGCGGCGGCTTCGGCGGCTCGGCGATCGTCCTGGTGGAGGCCTCCGATGCGGACACGGTCATGAAGGCGATCGAGGAGGCCTTCGGCGCCGCCGGTTTCACGGCGCCCCGGGTGTTCCCGGCGGTTCCTTCGGCAGGGGCGCATCAGGTCGGCCGAAGCGCTTCGTGAGGGTGTACTCCGTGATCCCCGGCGGATAGTCGGGGATCACGCACACCACGTCGTAGCCCTGTTTCTTGTAGAACTCCGGGGCCTGGAAGTCCCAGGTCTCCAGGCGCGCGGCCGTGCAAACGCGCTCCTCCCGCGCAACGCGCTCCGCCTCGGCCAGCAACCGGGTACCGAGGCCCGTGCCGCGATGGCGGTCGTCCACCCAGAGGTAAGCGACGTACAGCCACGTCATCCAGGTATGGCCGACCAGGCCGCCGGCAAGTTCCCCCGCCGCGTCCAACGCCCATACGTGGAGCGGGACTTCGCGTTCACCAAGAGATCTGCGCAGTGCGCGCAGCACCGGGGACGCCGCCGTGTTCGTCTCGCGCAGCCGAGCACGGAGCAGATCCCGCCGTGCCTTGTCGACTTCCGTCTCGATACGAAACATGCGGCTCACCATAAACGTGCTGGCCAACCAGTTCTGCAAATTTCCTTCCGCTCCCGGTCCCTGGCCCTACCCTGTGAACAGCGCCGGTGGGGGCCGGTGTTGATCAGGGGGCGAAGACAGTCGGGTACGACGCCCGGGATGGGGGTAGCAGTTCCAGCACGGCGGCGGCCGTGCGGCTGCGGCGCCTCCGTCCCAGGTGAATGACCGGGGAGCACTCCGGGCGCCGTACCTGCGCCGGTCGTCCCCCGAGCTGTGGGGGTTTCAGTGATCCGCATCCGAGTTCTGGTCGTCGACGATCACCGCATCTTCGCCGAGTCGCTCGCCGCAGCCCTGGCGGCCGAGCCCGACGTCGACGTGTCCGCGGCCGGCAGCGGTCCGGCCGCGCTGCGCTGCCTCGAACGGGCGGCCGCGGAGGGCCGCAGATTCGACGTGATGCTCGTCGACGCCGACCTCGGGGGCAACGTCCCGGGCTCGCGTCCGGCGGTCCCCGTCCAGGAGGGCGACGAGGACGGACTCGTCGACGGCATATCCCTGGTCGCCGGTGTCCGTTCCGGGCAGCTCAACGTGCGGATCGTCGTCCTCGCCGAGAAGGACGATCCGCGCCGAGCCGCCCTCGCCCTGCAGGCCGGCGCATCCGGCTGGGTCGCCAAGGACTGCTCGCTGTCCCGGCTGCTCACCGTCATCCGGGGCGTGCTGCGGGACGAGACACATCTTCCGCCCGCCCTGCTCACCGGTGTCCTGCGTGAGTTGACCGCGGCGCGCAAGCATCGCACCGAGAGCGAGCGGCTGGTGGAGTCCCTGACGCCCCGGGAGCGGGAGGTGCTGCGCTGCATGGTCGCCGGGCTCGGCCGCAAGGCCGTCGCCGAGCGGCTGTTCCTCTCCCCGCACACCGTCCGCACCCATATGCAGAACGTCCTCGGCAAGCTGGGCGTCCACTCCACCCTCGCCGCCGTCGCCCTCGCCCGCCGCGCCGGTGTCGGGCCCGTCGACCTAGCCGGGGATGTTGTCGAACGGGGCGGTCAACTGGCGTAGCACTGCGGCCAGTTCACTGCGCTGGGCCGTGCTCAGCTCCGCCAGGATCGCGCGCTCCTGGTCGAGCAGCCCTGCGAGGGCCTGGTCGGCCCGGTCCTGACCCTCGTCGGTGAGGCGCACCAGCACGCCCCGGCGGTCGCTCGGGTCGGGCAGCCGCTCGACCAGGCCCTTCTTCGCCAGGCGGTCGATGCGGTTCGTCATCGTGCCGGAGGTGACCAGTGTCTGGGTCAGCAGCTGGCCGGGGGAGAGCTGATAGGGGCTGCCGGCCCGTCTGAGCGCGGTGAGAACGTCGAACTCCCAGGGCTCGAGACTGTGTTCGGCGAACGCCAGCCGGCGTGCACGGTCCAGATGCCGGGCCAGCCTGCTGACCCGGCTGAGCACTTCGAGCGGTTCCACGTCGAGGTCCGGGCGCTCCCGGCGCCACGCCGCGACCAGCCGATCGACCTCGTCCTCCATGGCGATCAGTGTAGTGGTTGTGTCGACATGAAGTCTCTTGGCGTAGAGTTTCTTGGCATCGAGATAGTTGGGCGCGAGGATGCTGTCCGTACGGAGGCGTCGTCGTACGGGGGCGCCGCCTCCGTACGACGACGCCCGCACCCGGGTGCTCCGCCGCCTCCGTCCGCTCGCCGTGAGGAGGCCCCGCCATGCCCGCCGCCCCCGTCTGGGACCCCGGTCAGTACCTGCGCCATGCCGGCCACCGCGCCCGCCCCTTCGCCGACCTGCTCGCCCGCGTCCCCGGTTTGGCCGGCGACCCGCCCCGCATCGCAGACCTGGGCTGCGGTCCCGGCAACGTCACCGCCCTGCTCGCCGACCGCTGGCCCACGGCACACATCACCGGGTACGACAATTCGCCGGAGATGCTCGACAAGGCCCACACCGACCACGAAGGCCCCACCCCGGGCGGCGGCCGCCTCGACTTCGCCCCCGCCGACGCCCGCACCTGGACGCCCGCGGAGCCGTACGACCTGATCGTCAGCAATGCCACCCTGCAGTGGGTGCCCGGGCATCCCGCCCGCTTCCCCGACTGGGTCGCGGGCCTCGCCCCCGGCGGCACCTTCGCCTTCCAGGTCCCCGGCAACTTCGACTCGCCCAGCCACCGTCTGATGCGGGAACTGGCCCACTCGCCCCGCTGGAAGGGCCGCCTCGCCGACACGCTGCGCCACGACGACGCCGTGCTCACCCCCGCGGCCTGTCTGGAGCGCCTCGCCGCCCTCGGCTGCACGGTGGACGTCTGGGAGACGACGTACCTGCATCTGCTCCAGGGCGAGGACCCGGTCCTGGACTGGGTGAAGGGCACCGGCCTGCGGCCGATCCTCACCGAGCTGGAGGACGAGGCGCAGGAGTTCATCGCCGACTACCGCGCGGCCTTGCGGGAGGCGTACCCGGCGACCGAGCACGGCACGGTGTTCCCCTTCCGCCGTATCTTCGCCGTCGCCACGAAGGAGGCATGAGCGATGCTCGCCGCCGTCGACCACGTCCAGCTCGCCGCTCCGCCCGGCTCGGAGGCTGCTGCGGGCGTACTACATCGATGTCCTCGGTATGAACGAGATCCCCAAGCCGCCGGTGCCGGCCGCCCGTGGGGGCTGCTGGTTCCAGGCGGGGCCGGTGCAGCTGCATGTGGGGATCGAGAGCGACTTCCGGCCCGCGAGGAAGGCCCACCCGGGGCTGCGGGTCACGGACATCGAGGCGTACGCGGCCCGGCTCGAGGCGCGGGGGGTCACGGTCACCTGGGACGGCGACCTGCCGGGTCACCGCCGCTTCTACTCACAGGACCCGGTGGGCAACCGGCTGGAGTTCCTGGAGCCGGTCACGACCGGCAAAGATCACCACAAGGGGTGATCGAGCGGAGGGCGCCTCAGCTCTTGCGATGACCTATCAGCCGCGGCTTCTGCTCCAGCCCGTCCAGGCCGTGCCACGCCAGGTTCACGAGGTGCGCGGCGACCTCGGCCTTCTTCGGGCGGCGCACGTCCAGCCACCACTGGCCGGTCAGGGCGACCATGCCGACCAGGGCCTGGGCGTAGAGGGGGGCCAGCTTGGGGTCGAATCCGCGGCTCTTGAACTCGCGGCCGAGGATGTCCTCCACCTGGGTGGCGATGTCCGAGATGAGGGAGGCGAAGGAACCCGTCGACTGCGGGATCGGCGAGTCGCGGACCAGGATGCGGAAACCGTCCGTGTACTCCTCGATGTAGTCGAGGAGGGCGAAGGCCGCCTGCTCGCACAGTTCGCGCGGGTGCCCCGCGGTCAGCGAGCTCGTCACCATGTCCAGCAGGCGTCGCATCTCGCGGTCCACCACCACCGCGTACAGCCCCTCCTTGCCGCCGAAATGTTCGTAGACCACCGGCTTGGAGACCCCGGCCTTCGCCGCGATCTCCTCCACCGACGTGCCCTCGAACCCCTTGGCGGCGAACAGCGTGCGACCGATCACCAGCAGCTGCTGCCGGCGCTCCGCACCGGTCATCCGGGTGCGACGGGTGCGCCGCGGCTTTTCGTTGCTGGGGGTGTTGGAGGAGTCGGTCGCCACGCGTCAATCATGCCGCGTCGGCGGTCGCCTTCCCGCGCCGGGAGCCGTTCCCGTCCGTGTTGCGGCGGGAATCGATACGTGAGCGTGACGGCCAGCGCACGTCGTACGCCCAGCCGAACTGCTCGAACCAGCGGATGAGCCGTGCCGAGGAGTCCAGCTGGCCGCGCTCCACGCCGTGCCGGGCCGACGTCGGGTCCGCGTGGTGCAGGTTGTGCCACGACTCGCCGCAGGACAGGATCGCCAGCCACCAGACGTTGCCCGAACGGTCGCGCGACTTGAACGGGCGCTTGCCCACCGCGTGGCAGATCGAGTTGATCGACCAGGTGACATGGTGTAGCAGCGCCACCCGGACGAGTGAGCCCCAGAAGAACGCGGTGAAAGCGCCCCACCAGGACATCGTCACCAGCCCGCCGATCAGCGGCGGCAGCGCCAGGGACACCGCCGTCCACAGCACGAACTGGCGGGAGACCGTCCGCAGGGCCGGGTCCTTGATCAGATCCGGCGCGTACTTGTCCTGAGGCGTCTGCTCCTCGTCGAACAGCCAGCCGATGTGCGCCCACCACAGGCCCTTGATCAGAGCCGGAAGCGTCTCGCCGAACCGCCACGGAGAGTGCGGGTCGCCCTCCGCGTCCGAGAACTTGTGGTGCTTGCGATGGTCGGCCACCCAGCGCACCAGGGGGCCTTCCACGGCCATCGAACCCGCGATCGCCAGCGCGATCTTCAGGGGCCGCTTGGCCTTGAACGAACCGTGCGTGAAGTGGCGGTGGAAACCGATCGTGATGCCGTGACAGCCCAGGAAGTAGAAGAAGACCATCAGGCCGAGGTCGAGCCAGCTCACGCCCCAGCCCCAGGCGAGCGGCACCGCCGCGACGAGCGCCAGGAACGGGACGGTGATGAACAGCAGCAGTGCGATCTGCTCGACCGAGCGCTTCTGCTCGCCGCCCAGCGTCGCGGAGAGCGGCGGAGTGCCGTTGTTCGCCTGCGTGGCGTCTTCCATCACATCGGAGCGTGCGGTCATGGGGCGTCCCCTGTGGGGTCGAGGGTTGAGGCAGGTGCCCGGATACGGTCCCAGGGTGCTCCCGTGATCTGACGGGAGACCCTACGGCTCCGTAACCTACGGCGTCGTAAGTATGGCAGTGCGTTGCCCGGCGGCAAGAGCCCGTGAGCCTGCGCGTCCGCCTGGACACCTATCCTGGAGTCGGTCGGACAGCGCGGTCCGCTTTGTTTTCTTCCCGGATGCCCGTTCCGTATGCGGCACCCGCCGCGCGGCACCCGTCCGGGTTCCCTCCCAGACGACATCTACCCGTCGCCCATCACCGCCCTTCCAGGTAGTCGCTGACGCGACGCACCTCCTGAATACTGCAAGGAGCCGCACCTGTGAGCAGTGCCGACGACCAGACCACGACGACCAGCAGCGAGCTGCGCGCCGACATCCGCCGACTGGGTGATCTGCTCGGCGAGACCCTCGTCCGGCAGGAGGGCCCCGAACTCCTGGAGCTGGTCGAGCGGGTCCGCCGGCTCACCCGAGAGGACGGAGAGGCAGCCGCGGAACTGCTGCGCGGCACCGAACTCGAGACCGCGGCCAAGCTGGTACGCGCCTTCTCCACCTACTTCCACCTGGCGAACGTCACCGAGCAGGTCCACCGCGGACGCGAACTGCGCGCCAAGCGTGCCGCCGAGGGCGGACTCCTCGCCCGTACCGCCGACCGGCTCAAGGACGCAGACCCGGAGCATCTGCGCGAGACCGTCACGCACCTGAACGTCCGCCCGGTGTTCACGGCGCACCCGACGGAGGCCGCGCGCCGCTCCGTCCTCAACAAGCTCCGGCGCATCGCCGCGCTCCTGGAGACCCCCGTCCTCGAGTCCGACCGGCGCCGCCACGACACCCGCCTGGCCGAGAACATCGACCTCGTCTGGCAGACCGACGAACTGCGCGTCGTGCGCCCCGAGCCCAGCGACGAGGCCCGCAACGCCATCTACTATCTCGACGAGCTGCACGCCGGTGCCGTCGGCGACGTCCTGGAGGACCTCACCGCGGAACTGGAGCGCGTCGGCGTCAAGCTCCCCGACGGCACCCGTCCCCTGACCTTCGGCACCTGGATCGGCGGCGACCGCGACGGCAACCCCAACGTGACCCCCGAGGTCACCTGGGAGGTGCTGATCCTCCAGCACGAGCACGGCATCAACGACGTGCTGGAGATGATCGACGAGCTGCGCGGCCTGCTGTCCCAGTCGATCCGCTACACCGGTGCCACCGAGGAACTGCTGGAGTCCCTCCGCGCCGACCTGGAGCTGCTGCCCGAGATCAGCCCCCGCTACAAGCGCCTCAACGCCGAGGAGCCCTACCGCCTCAAGGCCACCTGCATCCGCCAGAAGCTCGTCAACACCAAGCGGCGCCTCGCCCGGGGCACCCAGCACGAGCCCGGGCGCGACTACCTCGGCACCACCGAGCTCCTGCACGACCTCAGGCTCGTCCAGGCCTCGCTGCGCGCGCACCGAGGCGGCCTGTTCGCCGACGGCCGGCTCGCCCGCACCATCCGCACCATCGCCGCCTTCGGCCTCCAGCTCGCCACCATGGACGTCCGCGAGCACGCCGACGCCCACCACCACGCCCTCGGCCAGCTCTTCGACCGGCTCGGCGAGGAGTCCTGGCGCTACGACGACATGCCGCGCGAGTACCGGCACAAGCTGCTCGCCAAGGAACTGCGCTCCCGCCGGCCCCTCGCGCCCACACCGGCCCCGCTGGACGCGGCCGGCGCCAAGACCCTGGGCACGTTCGAGACGATCAAGCGGGCCCTGAAGGTATTCGGCCCCGAGGTCATCGAGTCCTACATCATCTCCATGTGCCAGGGCGCCGACGACGTGTTCGCCGCCGCCGTCCTCGCCCGTGAGGCCGGCCTCATCGACCTCCACGCCGGCTGGGCCAGGATCGGTATCGTCCCGCTGCTCGAGACCACCGACGAGCTCAAGGCCGCCGACACCCTCCTCGAGGACATGCTCGCCGACCCGTCCTACCGCCGGCTCGTCGCCCTGCGCGGAGACGTGCAGGAGGTCATGCTCGGCTACAGCGACTCCTCCAAGTTCGGCGGCATCACCACCTCCCAGTGGGAGATCCACCGCGCCCAGCGCCGGCTGCGCGACGTCGCCCACCGCTACGGCGTACGGCTGCGGCTCTTCCACGGCCGTGGCGGCACCGTCGGCCGCGGCGGCGGCCCCAGCCACGACGCGATCCTCGCGCAGCCCTGGGGCACCCTGGAAGGCGAGATCAAGGTGACCGAACAGGGCGAGGTCATCTCCGACAAGTACCTGATCCCCTCCCTGGCCCGGGAGAACCTGGAGCTGACGGTCGCCGCCACCCTCCAGGCCTCCGCCCTGCACACCGCGCCCCGCCAGTCCGGCGAAGCCCTCGCCCGCTGGGACGCGGCCATGGACGTCGTCTCCGACGCCGCCCACGCCGCCTACCGCCGGCTCGTCGAGGACCCCGATCTGCCCGCGTACTTCTTCGCCTCCACGCCGGTGGACCAGCTCGCCGACCTCCACCTCGGCTCCCGGCCCTCACGGCGCCCGGACTCCGGCGCCGGGCTCGACGGACTGCGCGCCATCCCCTGGGTCTTCGGCTGGACCCAGTCCCGGCAGATCGTGCCCGGCTGGTACGGCGTCGGCTCCGGCCTCAAGGCACTGCGCGAAGCCGGCCTCGACACCGTGCTCGACGAGATGCACGAGCAGTGGCACTTCTTCCGCAACTTCATCTCCAACGTCGAGATGACCCTCGCCAAGACGGACCTGCGGATTGCCCGCCACTACGTCGACACTCTCGTCCCCGACAGCCTCAAGCACGTGTTCACCGCGATCGAGGCCGAACACGAACTGACGGTCCGTGAGGTACTGCGGGTGACCGGCGAGCAGGAACTGCTCGACGCCGGCCCCGTCCTCAAGCAGACCTTCGCCATCCGCGACGCCTACCTCGACCCGATCTCCTACCTCCAGGTCGCCCTGCTCAAGCGCCAGCGCGACGCGGCGGCCGCGGGAGCCGAGGCGGACCCGCTGCTGTCCCGGGCCCTGCTGCTGACCGTGAACGGTGTGGCCGCGGGCCTGCGCAACACCGGCTGAGCCCTCCTGGCGCACGACGGTGCCCCCGTACTCGCCTGGCGGCGAGTACGGGGGCACCGTCGTGCCCGGCGGCCGTCAGTTCCGCGCGGCCCTACGACGCCACAGCACCAGGCCACCGCCCGCAGCCATCAGCGCGGCCGCGGCAGCCGCCAGCAGACCTACGGGAGCGCTGCTGCCGGTCTCGGCGAGGTCGCCGCCGGCGCCCTCGGCTGCCGGGGACGACGAAGGCGACAGCGTCGCTGCGCCCGCACCCGGGGACGAGCCCGGCGAGGCAGTCGCACCGGCAGGGGACGAGGACGAGGCGGACGGGGAGGACGACACGGAGGCGGACGGCTTCGAACCGCCGCCACCGCCCTT
>NZ_JAYWVC010000500.1:0-1981 GCF_036281785.1 Streptomyces chiangmaiensis
TGGTTTGAAGCCTCCCCCCGCAGGGCGACTTCGAAGGGCCAACGACCTTCATCTTCCGCACAGCATCACTTCAAGAACTGTCCCTACAACCAGCTCCATCCACGTTCAGGACACAAATACCCAGCACCCCTATTTGCGCGGCCTATTACTACCGCAACTGCGGCATCAAGCCCCGGCCCCGTATCACCACCGCAGACCCAGCCTGACCCGCACCGACCCGGCCGCGTGGGCACACACACCCACCCAGCCGGGAAGCACGCGTTTCCCAAGCTCAGAGCCGATTTTCCACGACCACGTGTGCCCGCCAACTACGGAAGCCAGGGAAGAACACCACAAGGAGACAGAACACCCTGGCCACGAGGACGAGGACTCAGCAGGGCTCAGGGGAACTCACGGAATGGCGCACATACGGATCGAAAGGCCCTGACCGGACGGACTTCCATTCTAGTGGTCGTCGCAACACCCCAGTTCAGGGGATGCGATGGACTTCGAGGTTCGGAAGGTGCGGAGCCCTCAGGGCCGTAAGAAGCTCTCTGCTGAGCGAGCTGCATACTTCCAGCTCGTGAAGCAGGGGTTCAGCAACAACGAGGCATGCCGGATCGTCGGGATCAACCCCAAGACCGGCAGACGCTGGCGCAACGGGCGCAGACCGTCCGGCCGGAACAAGGCGGCGCCACCGGTACGTCCGGTGGCGCCGCCTTCGGCGTCGTCGCGGTACCTGTGCGAGGCAGACCGGATCTATATCGCCGATCGGCTGCGGGAGAAGGCTTCCATCCGTGCGATAGCCGCCAAGCTGGGCCGCAGCCCTTCCACCATCAGCCGCGAGGTCCACCGCAACCGCACGGTCGATCCCCATGGCCAGTGGCACTACCGGCCATACGCCGCGCAGGTCCGTGCCGAGTCCCGCCGTCCCCGGCCCAAGCCGGGGAAGATCAGCCAGAACCTCGAACTGCGCGCCTTCATCCAGGACCGCCTGGACTTACGGTGGAGCCCGGAGCAGATCTGCCAGGCCCTGCGCGCCCGATTTCCCGACCGGCCGGAGATGCACGTGGTCCACGAGACCGTCTACCAGGCCCTCTACATCCAGGGCCGCGGCGAACTGCGACGCGACCTCGCCAAAGCCCTGCGCACCGGCCGGGCCCGGCGCAAGCCCCGCCGCCAGGCCCAGCTGCGCCAGCCACGCTTCCGCGACCCCATGGTCATGATCAGCGAGCGTCCCGCCGAAGCGCAGGATCGGGCAGTGCCCGGCCACTGGGAAGGGGACCTGATCATCGGCAAGGACGGTGCCTCGGCCATCGGCACCCTCGTGGAGCGCTCCACCCGCTACGTGCTGCTGGTGCACCTGCCGAACGGCCGGGCCACCGAAGTGGTCCGCGACGCCCTGGTCGAGACCGTCCAGACGCTGCCGGCCCATCTGAAGCGGTCCCTGACTTGGGACCAGGGCAGCGAGATGGGGCGCCACCGCGAGTTCACCGTCGCGACTGACATCCCGGTCTACTTCTGCGATCCCGCGAGCCCCTGGCAGCGCGGCTCGAACGAGAACACCAACGGCCTGCTACGGCAGTACTTCCCGACTTGTATCGGGGGTAGCGGTGTTCGTGATCGGGTTGGCCGCCCGTAACGTGCCGCAGGATGCCAGGCAGGCTGACTCGAGTACTTCCTGCCGCCCGCAGGGGCTGGCTCTCTTTGGGTGTGTCGACCTGCCCGCTCTCCGTTCGCGGCTTGACTCAACAGAGGCATGAGCACCGGCCACCCCACGTTTCTCGAAGTCGGGATGTCAGCTGCGGATTCCACTGACCCGACGTCCGAGAAAGGGACCGCCGATGATGCTGATCGGCATAGATCCGCACAAGTCCACCCACACGTCCACAGCCGTCGATCCCGAAGCCAACCGTGATCACGCATCGATCCGCATCGACGTGACGCTCCAGGAGTACGAGCGCATGCTGGACTGGGCCCGCCAGTGGCCCCAGCGGCGATC
>NZ_JAYWVC010000501.1:0-1978 GCF_036281785.1 Streptomyces chiangmaiensis
CGCCGGCCCAGGCGGCGGCCTGAGCCGTAAATCACCACATCAGCCCTGGAGGGTGGAGAATCCCCTCCCTTCAGGGAGGGGAGCCTTCAATCCGCGTTGTGTCCGTCTACGGGAAACCTGGCGATGAATCCGGCCACGTCCCTGCGACGGGAGTTGGCGGGCCAGGCCAGCCAGGTGCGCCGCACCAGGGGCTGGCCGACGAGAGGGCACCAGACGACGGACTCCGGGAGCCGGTGCGACCAGTTTGCCGGGGCCAGTGCGAAGGACTTTCCACTGGCCACGGCGGCCACCTTCACCTCGGCAATCAGAGGCTGTCCGTCGGGAGCGGGAGGGCCGATATCCAGACCGTGGTTGCGTAGAACCGAGGTCAATTCGTCGTACCATAGCGGGCTTCGGCAACGAGCAAAACCGACCCACTCAAGCCCGCTCAGGTTCTCCAGTCGGATTCCGTTTGACTCAGAGAGTTCGAGCGCTTTTTGAGCGGAGAGCAATACGCCCAGATTTTCTTTTATGACCAGCATTGCGTCGAACTCCGAGCCGCTGGGGCGCTCACGCAGCAGACTGACGTCCAATGCTCCGCTGTAGAGAGCGGTCAACTGTCCTCCGGTGCACAAGTGGCGCACCTGTACACGCGTTTCGGGATGTGCGGCGGCCAGCCACTTCAGCGGCGTTGTCAGCACATTGTGCGGTAGTTCCAGGGGAACCCCGAGCCGCATGAAGCCACTGTCGTCACTCCGGAATGCGTTCAGTGCCCGAACTGCCTGGTCGTGACGGGCCAGGAGGGCGCGCGCTTCCGCCAGCAGCGTCGTCCCGGCGTCGGTGGGAGATGCGCCTGAGTTGTCTCGGATCAGAAGTTTCACCCCGAGCCGTCGTTCCAGTGCGCTGACCGTCTGTGACAGTGCGGGCTGGGTGATGTGCAATCGGCGTGCCGCAGCGGACATGCCTCCCTCTTCAACAATGGCAACAAAAGCCTGAAGTTCACGCAATTCCATTTACCTGGAGCCTTAACCATTAAGGTGGAGCCGACCTGATCATTTCGCAAGAAGAGAGGTTGGTTGGTCCTTGTTCGAGCCTGCCCATGTGACGACTGCGAACGAAACCGTCATTCCGTCATTGTGGATCAGGGTCGACCGTGCCGAGGGTCGAACTGCATGCGTTTTATGGATGACTGGACACGAAAATGTTCATACCGGCCCGCCTGTGCGGCCCTTGGGTGCCGGACTCCGGGCGGCAGGCTTCCGTCACTCGTTTCGTTTCAGGACAATCAGGGCGTGTCGATCCGGAACGCGGTCGGGGCCGGTCGTCCACTCTCGGGCTCACGGTTCATCCCCCACCGCTGTGATCGGTACCGGGGGCGATTTCCGTCCGGTTCAAGGCGTCGCGTAGTGCGGCGCGTGAATTTATGCCGAGTTTGGGGAAGATGTGATAAAGGTGGGAGCCGACGGTGCGCTGCGAGAGAAAAAGTTGCTTGGCAATCTCCTTGTTGCTCAGGCCGCTGGCGGCCAATTCGGCGATCTGCCGCTCTTGTGGAGTCAGTGCGGCCAGCGGTGCGGCCGGCCGGACACGCACCCCTGTCGCTCGCAGTTCTCGCCGGGCGCGTTCCGCCCATGTTCGTGCGCCGAGTCGTTGAAAGGTCTCGGCAGCACAAGTGAGGGTGCCACGCGCTTCCTTGGCATCGCGTTTACGACGGAGCCACATTCCGTTCGCCAGGTGGATACGTGCGTGTTCGAACGGGAAATCTCGACCGGCTGGATGCGCGAGGGCCTGGGCGAAAAGGATGCGTGCCTCGTCCATGTCTTTGGTGGTCATCGCGAGGGAGCCGAGCGTGACGAGGGCCAGGCGCGGTGATACTTCGGCGGTGTGCGCGTCGCGCGCGGCCAGGGCATGACGACGCGCCTGTTCCCATCGCCCGGTGAAGAGGGCCGCTTGGACGAGGTCGAGGAGCGTACGAGGAGCCTGGCAGACAAAAGGCTCGAAC
>NZ_JAYWVC010000502.1:0-1968 GCF_036281785.1 Streptomyces chiangmaiensis
CAGATCTAGCCCTGTAGTACTAGTACCCATGGCTAAGGACTCCGTACGCCGCACCGGAAACCTGCACCGACCCCAGCGCTACAGCCGCCGCCTGCGACGAGTCTTCTACCTCTCGGCCCAGACGAGCATCATCCGCGACGGCCCCAACCGCAGCTACTACCTCAAGAAGCGCGCCGAAGGACACAAGCACATCCTCGCCGTCATCGCCCTCGCCCGCCGACGCGTCGACGTCCTCTGGAATCGCCCGGGGCGGTACCGCTCCGCCCTTCGCGCGGAGCAAACGGAAACGGAAGCCGTTGATCAGCGGTAGCCCGGCTCCGCCGCCCGGCGGCCCCGGGGCGGGAGGGTGGCCAGGAGGCCGCCGAGAAGTATTGCCGTGGGGGTGGCCACCGCCAGGGCCCAGCCGAGGCGGCTGCCGCGTCGGCGTTCGCAATCCAGCAGGGCGGTGCGGATGGCCTCCTTGGCGTCCGCCTCGTCGACCCCGCCCATGAGCGTGGCGATGGGCTGATCACCGTCCGGACCCCTGATCACCGACGCGCATATGGCGCCGCCGTACGCGTTGCCCCCACCGCCGTTGGGTATCGCCAGCAGCCCCAGCACCGCGGCCGCGCCCACGGCGATGCCCAGCCAACCCCACCCGCGTCCCATGTTCGCCCCTCTCGCACAACGGCATCGCCGGGAACGGTACGGGGTCGGTACACCGTGCCGAGCAACAACTCGCCGCCGTCCGGGCCCTACTGCCCGGCCAGCACGACGCGTACCACACCGTTGGCGAAGCCGGTTCCCACTAGTGTGGCGGCGCCACGATTCGAACCTCGGAAGGCTGAGCCGGCAGATTCCCAAGCTGAGTTCTCTGGACACCGAGCCTGATCAGCAGTCGGCGCCACCCTCACGAGTAGAAGCCGACCCAGTACTCGTCATGACTGCATACGAAGTCGCCCGGACGCTCCACCCCCAGCACTTCGTACCTGGCGGCAAAGACGTCCAGGGCCTCGTGAAGCGAGCAGCCCAGGTAATCACGGAGTGTCTTGATACCACGGATGAGTTGGTTGCTGAGGATCTGGTCGTCGGCAACGTCGACTGCGGCGTCCTCGGTCATGGTTGCGATCGAAGCCGATCGGTGGCTCACCGGCAACAAGGTTTGCTGCCATGGGCATAGGGGCCACCCCGGAACAACATGCTCCTGTGAAGCTGAGGACGGTCACCGCGCTCATGCGCAGTATCGGACCGATCAGTGGGTGCCGATCGCTCAGCCAGAGCTCGCAGCGTCTCTAGGCCGGCCAGGACCTCAGAGCGATTGCCGGATCTCTTCATCCATTGCGGCAGCCTCGCAAACATCGCCATTGTCGGACGCGCGGCGCCACGCTCGCGCAACTGGGCGCCGACGTAGCTCGACAATTCGTTGACGTGCTCCTCGTTGTAGGCCCAAAGGATCTGGCCGACACAACGGGTTTGCAACCAAAGCGGCCGCCGGAAGAACGGGTCCTCAGTCCCGCCAAGGACAGCGCCGACCAACCCTGCACCCCTCACTTCAGGATCCCAGTCGGCGACCACACCGCACCCTGCGCAGACCAGGCGGCGTGGCAGGAACAACAACTCACTGAAGTACCGCGGTGTCGGTAGGCCAGGCCGGGGAACGACGAGCGCGCAGCCGCCGCACTGCGGACAGACCACAAGTATTCGCCCAGCAAACTCCGCCAACCATCGCCCCCGGTCATGGTGACGAGCGGGACCGCCGCTTGGCTCTGACTCCATAGTGGACACCATCTCAGGGTTCTGACTGTCCGCGACCCGCTACCAAGCCGCACGCGTTGGGCACCCGCGCACGGTAACGGCTAACGGGTGTGCCACAGCCGTGCCAGATCGAGCGGGGGAATCACGGGGAGCAGCCGAAACAGCAGGCAACTTGAAACGATCGCCCCTGACCCGGAAGCCGCAGCTCGAGGAGCATCCAGGCCGCCGTGCTCG
>NZ_JAYWVC010000503.1:0-1954 GCF_036281785.1 Streptomyces chiangmaiensis
CTGCCGCTGCTGCTGCCCGACGCACCGGTCGTCGCCTGGTGGCCGGTGAACGCACCGCTCGACCCGGCCAACGACCCGCTGGGTGCGCTCGCCCAGCGCCGCGTCACCGACTCCTACACCGCCGAGGCGCCGGTGCGGGAACTGAACGCCCGCGCCGAGGCCTACACGCCCGGCGACACCGACCTGTCGTGGACCCGCATCACGCCGTGGCGCTCCATGCTGGCGGCGGCCCTCGACCAGGTCGTCTGCGACGTCCAGGGCGTCGAGGTGGAGGGCGAGGAGTTCAACCCGAGCTGCGAGCTGCTGGCGATGTGGCTCGCGGACCGGCTGAGTGTTCCCGTCAAGCGCTCCCTTTCCTCGGGACCCGGCCTCACCGCCGTCCGGATGCGCACGAGCTGTGGTCCGATCGTCCTGGACCGGGCCGACGGCTCGCTGGCCACCCTGTCCATCCAGGGGCAGCCGGAGCGTGCGGTGGCGCTCAAGCGCCGCGAGACGGCCGAGCTGATCGCGGAGGAGCTGCGCCGCCTGGACCCGGACGACACATACGCGTCCGCGCTGCGCTTCGGCGTGGACCGGCTGGGCAACGGGGCGGAGCGCGCCACCGCGACCCCCGCCGCGGAGAACGTGGCCGGGACGTCCGGCACCGGAGGAACGGCGACCGGGGACAGCGTGCCTGCGGACACGGCGGCGGACGTGGCACCGGCGGGAGGCGCGGCGCAGGATCCGGAGCAGAAGGCGGCCGAGAAGGACCAGTCGAAGAAGGCGGCCACGAAGTGACTACCCCGCAGCTCGTCGTGCACCGCGACAAGGAGCTGATGGCCCAGGCCGCGGCGGCCAGGCTGATCACGAAGGTCGTGGACGCACAGGCCTCGCGCGGTTCCGCCTCGGTCGTGCTCACCGGCGGGCGCAACGGCAACGGCCTGCTGGCCGCACTCGCCGCCGCGCCCGCCCGGGACGCCGTCGACTGGAGCCGGATCGACCTGTGGTGGGGCGACGAGCGGTACCTGCCCGAGGGTGACCCGGAGCGCAACTACACCCAGGCGCGCGAGGCGCTGCTCGACGCCGTCCCGCTGGACCCGAAGCGCGTGCACCCCATGCCCGCGTCGGACGGCCCGCACGGTGCCGGTGTGGAGGCGGCGGCCGAGGCCTACGCGGCGGAACTGGCCCGGGCCGCGGGCCCCGAGAACCACGGCTCGGTGCCCACCTTCGACGTCCTGATGCTGGGCGTCGGGCCCGACACGCACGTGGCCTCGCTCTTCCCCGAGCTGCCCGCGGTGCGGGAGACGGAGCGGACGGTGGTCGGTGTCCATGGCGCGCCGAAGCCGCCGCCCACCCGGGTCACGCTGACCCTTCCGGCGATCCGGTCGGCCCGGGAGGTGTGGCTGCTGGCAGCAGGCGAGGACAAGGCGCAGGCGGTGGCCATCGCGCTGTCCGGCGCCGGGGAGATCCAGGCGCCGGCGGCCGGCGCGTACGGCAGGTCACGCACGCTGTGGCTGCTGGACGCGGCGGCGGCGGCACAGCTGCCGCGCTCGCTGTACCCTCCGGCGTCGGCCTGAGGAACGGCTTCGCACGCGAACGCCGGACGGGTGTCGTCCCGTCCGGCGTTCGCGTGCGAACGGGGGCTGTTTCACGGACCCCGCCATGACCCCTTGCATGAAGTGCCGCTGGAACGCGAAGAACACCACCACCGGCACGATCAGCGGCAGAAAGGCACCGGGCGCCAGGACATCGATCGCCCTCGCGGCCCTGCCGGCGGCCCGCGCCGCCCGCCACCGACTCGCGGACGCCCTGAGCGCGGTGGCCTGGGCGGCGCCGCCAGGACGATCCGGTGTGTCCTGGCCGCGCGGGATGTCGGGCCGCCGCACCTCAGGAGGGGGACGGCTCCCGCCGCCCCCCTTCCGCTCCTGGTCCCTAACGGCCGCGCATCTCGCGGTACGTGGCGACGAGGGCTTGG
>NZ_JAYWVC010000504.1:0-1931 GCF_036281785.1 Streptomyces chiangmaiensis
CGTGTGTCACGAACGCAGAGGGGAGTTCAGGTAGGGAGAGCTTCACGATGCGGTGCTGTGCGAGAGATGAAGGATTTGGCCCTTCGGTGCCGCCCTGCGGGGGACGGTGCCAAACCGCCACATGCTGCGTTGGTTGACGACCGTCGTGGTGAGCGATGTGGAAAAGGCGGCGGTAGAGCCGTCAGGTGGGGATCAGGAAGACGAACGTAAGTGAATCGCTGCTGAAGTGTCGTTAGAAAACAGGTGACATCAGAACCGGAGATTTGTGGTTGCTCCGGGATAAGCCTGGCGGGAGTCCCGTTTACTGGCCAAGCGGTGTCCGGCATGGAGGCGACGTGAGCCTGATCTGCGGCTTTCGCATGGAACGTGAGAAGGCAGGTTCCGATAATGCCGCCTGACTAATACGGGTGGTGAGAGGGAGTGGCCCAAGCGGAAGAACCGTGAGGGCTTGAGTACCGACGCGGGGCCTGCTGGCGGACCGGCTCATAGTAGTGACGAACCCTTTGTAATGAAGGGGGAGCGAAGGGGCCGGGTCATTCGCGACTGTTCGTTCGTTCGGTCAACCGGAAGTTCTCCGGGAGGAGCTGGGTGGACCAGTTGAAATCATCAGGCAAGTCGTTTGACATCTCAAAGTGGGAGGTTCAGGAGGCGTACGAGAAGGTCAAGGCCAACAAGGGTGCGCCAGGGGTGGACGGGCGCTCTATCGAGGACTTCGAGAAGGATCTGAGGAATAATCTCTACCGGATCTGGAACCGTCTGTCCTCGGGGAGCTACTTTCCTCCTCCGGTAAAAGGTGTGGAGATCCCGAAATCACATGGTGGCGGGGTTCGTTTGCTCGGGGTGCCCACCGTAGCTGACCGAATCGCCCAAACGGTGGTAGCTCGGCGTCTTGAGGAGAAGGTCGAGCCGATCTTCCATCAAGACTCCTATGGTTACCGTCCTGGGCGGTCCGCGTTGGATGCGGTCGCGACATGCCGAAAGCGCTGCTGGAAGTACGACTGGGTGATCGATTTGGACATCCAGAAGTTCTTCGACAGCGTGCCATGGAGCCTCGTTGTCAAGGCGGTTCAGGCTCACACCGATCTCCCATGGGTAGTGCTGTATGTGCGGCGGTGGCTTGAGGCGCCGTTGCAATTACCCGATGGGACCTTGCAGCAGCGCGACCGCGGAACCCCACAGGGCTCGGCGATCTCGCCTGTGCTGGCTAACCTGTTCATGCACTACACGTTCGACATGTGGATGGCCCGGAACTACCCGGGCGTGCCATTCGAGCGGTACGCAGACGACGGCGTTGTGCACTGCGTCAGCGAGAGCCAGGCCCGGAAACTGCGGGAGGCAATCGCGAACAGGATGCGGGAAGTCGGGCTGCGGCTGCATCCCGACAAGACCAAGATCGTGTACTGCCGGGACGGTAAACGTCGACGCCCCTTCGGGGAGACGGAGTTCACCTTCCTGGGGTTCACCTTCCGGGCCCGCAAGGCCATCGACAGGAATGGAGAGAGGTTCACCTCGTTCCTGCCGGCGATCAGCAAGGAAGCCTCGAAGAAGATCAGCGGTGAAGTTCGGCAATGGCGGCTTCATCGACAGATCGGCCGGACCTTCGCCGAGCTCGCACGGGCGATCAATCCGATCGTTCGGGGCTGGATGCAGTACTTCGGCGCGTTCTACCGGTCGGCACTGCTTCCCCTCTTGGAGCGCATCAACGCCTACTTGATGCGCTGGATCCGCAAGAAATTCAAACGGCTGCGGAACTTCAAGAAGGCCCACGCGTGCTGGCGGCGTATCACCCGCCAGTACCCGAGGCTCTTCGCCCACTGGGCATGGGTTCCCACGTTCTGGTGACCAGGATGACAAGAGCCCGGTGACGGGAGACTGTCACGCCGGGATCTGTGAGGGCCGGGAGGTGAAAGTCCTCCCGGCTACTCGACCTC
>NZ_JAYWVC010000505.1:0-1928 GCF_036281785.1 Streptomyces chiangmaiensis
TAATGGCCCAGTCAAGGCTCCGCCTGCTGTCATGCGTCGTCGGAGGCATCCTTGGCAAGCAGGTCCAAGGCGTCGTTGTGGAACCGGCGTTCGGCGTCGCGGCACGGGGCGCTGAAGAAGGCCCGTTGGGCTTCCGCAAGATCGCAGTCCAACAGGCCCATGGTGACGAACACGGCTTCCGCTCCATGGCACCCGTTGTCCTTGAGGAACTGCTGGAGGGCGTCCGTGTCGCCGGTTGCCTCCCAGACGGGCCGGGAGGTTTCCCGCATGGCTGCGATGCGCGCTGATCGTTCTGCGTCGAAGCCCACTGGACCCGCCTCCCTGGGTTGGCTCGCAGGCTATCGCCAGGGGGGTGGGGAGCGCTGACCGATTCAAGCGGCGTGCGCGGATGGTGGGTGGAGGGTGAAGAGCCTTCCATCGCGCAGTAAGGCCCAGAGCACATCGACGCGTCGACGGGCGAGGGCGATGACGGCTTGGACGTGCTTGCAGCCTTCGCGTCGCTTCTTGAGGTAGTAGTCGCGGGTGGGGCCGTCGCGGATGATGCTGGTTTGGGCGGAGAGATAGAAGACGCGGCGCAGGCGTCGGCTGTAGCGCTTGGGGCGGTGGAGGTTGCCGGTGCGGCGGCCGGAGTCCCTGGGAACGGGCACGAGGCCGGCGGCGGAGGCGAGGTGTCCTGAGCCGGGGTAGGCGGAGAGGTCTCCCGCGGCGACGATGAACTCGGCGCCCAGGATCGGGCCCATGCCCGGCAGGGACTCGATGATGCAAGCGTGCGGGTGAGCGCGGAAGGTCTGCCGGATCTTCTGGTCGATCTGCTTGATCCGCTCGTCCAGCGCCAGGACCTGCGTGGCGGTGTCCGCGACAATGCCGGCGGCTACGTCCTGCCCGGGCAGCTCGGTGTGCTGTGCTCGCGCGGCTTGCAGCGCGGTGGCGGCCACCGCGTCGGGGTTCCGCACGCTGCGGTCCGCCAGCCAGGCGGTGAGGCGGCTCTGGCCCCGGCGGCGTATGGCTGCCGGCGTCTGATAGCCGGTGAGCAGGATCAGCGCACCTTTGTGGTCGGCGTAGCCGAAAGCCCGTTTCAGCGCGGGGAAGATGCCGCTGAGTACGTCGTGGAGCCGGTTGAGTAGGCGTACCCGGTCGGCGATCAGGTCGGAGCGGTGAGAGGTCAGCAGGGCCGGGTCGGCGGCGAGCTGGGCGGGTACGTCGACGAAGTTGAAGTCACGCCGCAGACGAGTTGTCTTGGCGATCACGTAGGCGTCCCTGGCGTCGGTCTTGGCTTCTCCGCGGTAGGCAGCGGACATGCGGTTGACCGTCCGGCCGGGAACATAGACGGCGCGTTGACCGTGGGCGGCAAGTAGGGCGAGCAGCAGCGCGGATGCGGTGCCGGTGATGTCCACGGCCCAGCAGACCTCCTCCGCCAAGGGGAAGATCTCGCCGAGCGCGCTCAGGATCTCACTTTCGTCGTTGGGGACTTTCCGGCTCCAGATCGTTGCCCCGGTGGTATCAATGGCGGCCAGCCAATGGTGGGCCTTGCCAGCGTCGATACCGACCCAGAGGCGGGCTGGTCGGTCGGCTATGGGCGTCTCCTCAGCGTCGGGCAGCATCCGTTCCGTCCGGGGGACACCCGCCGTCAGCTCCGTAAACAGCGACCTCTGCGCACATCTCAAAAGGGCGTCCCGGAGAGCCGGGCGGCGCGTGATGCGGCAGTGAGGGAGGCCGTTCGTGGCACCGGTCTCTATACAGCCAGTGAACGCCTCTGGCTCGTGGGCCCGCCGCAGGTCGTAGCAGCGGGGAACGAGGCGTTTCATGGCGTGCGCGCGATTCGCGACGCTTACGCCCGGGGGATGGCAGTCGGGTCCACCGAGGAAGCGTCTCTGATAGGAAAGCGGCGCATGGCCATGGCTCAGATGCGTCGCCTCATGCGTGAGGGC
>NZ_JAYWVC010000506.1:0-1920 GCF_036281785.1 Streptomyces chiangmaiensis
ATCGAGTAGGAGGGCCGGGTCGCCCGGCCCTCCTCTCACACCACCGGACATGCGGGTCACGCATCCGGCGGTTCATCCAGCTGATCTCAACCGTTGCCAGGTCGGCTTGAGCATGCGCAGGCCGAGGTCGTCCCAGTAGGCGTTGGGCAGAGCGCGTTGAAGGACACCCGAGCCCGCGATCCGCCAGTAGCCCTTGCTGCTGTTCCCCCACTCACGGGAGAACTGCTCGTTGATCCCGAGCTTGCGCAGTCTGGCCCGGCGGGTCCTGGGCAGCTTCCATTCCTTCCAGCGGATCTGCCGCATCCTGCGGTGCAGCCACTTGTCCAGCTCACGGAACAGGTGTGAACCGTCTGCGAGTTGGAAGTAGCCCATCCAGCCAGCGGTGAAGCGGTTGATCTTCCCGATACGCTCCGGCATCGCGATGCTCCACCGGCGCGACGTCAGTTCCCGCAGCCGTTCCTTCAGGCGTCTGACCGCCTTCGGGTCGACCCGGATACCGACCTTCCCGCCCCGGGCAAAGTAGAAGCCGAACCCCAGTAGCGTCGCCGCCCTGGCCGGTACGACCTTCGACTTGTCCCGGTTGACCTTCAGTTTCAGCCGCTGCTCGACCACGGCTGTGACCGAGGCGAGCACCCTGTGGGCGGCCCGTTCGCTCCGCACGAAGACGCGAACGTCGTCGGCGTAACGCACGAACCGATGACCGCGCCTGAACAGCTCCCGGTCCAGGTCGTCGAGCATGATGTTCGACAAGACGGGCGAAAGCGGGGACCCCTGCGGGGTCCCTTCCGCGCTCGGCATCTTGATGCCGTCCACCATGATCCCGGCTTCCAAGTACCTGCGGATCAGTCTCAGGACCCTGCGGTCAGCGACCTTGCGCGCCACCCGCGCCATCAGGACATCATGTTGGACGCGGTCGAAGAACCGGTCCAGATCAAGGTCCACGACCCACCGGTGGCCGTCCTCGACGGCCCGCCGCGCGACCCTCACCGCCTGATGAGCGGAGCGGCCGGGACGGAACCCGAAGGACGACCCCGAGAACTCTGGGTCGAAGATGGGCACGAGTACTTGCGCGATGGCCTGCTGGATCAAGCGGTCCAGCACCCGCGGCACCCCCAGCATCCGCTCGCCGCCGCCAGGCTTCGGGATGATCACCTGACGGACCGGCGCCGGCCGGTAAGTGCCCGCATCGAGCTCAGCCCGGATCCCGGGCCAATGAACCAGCAGCCACGAACGGAGCTCCACCGTGGTCATGCCGTCCACCCCGGGGGCTCCCCGGTTCGCCTCGACGCGGTTGAGCGCCGCGAGCAGGTTCTCCTTCGAAAGCATCAGCTCCCACAACGAGGGTTCCTGTTCGCGGTGAACGTCGTCCGTGAGACGCGCCGACCGGGCACTACGCTCCGCCGGGGCACTTCCGGAATGCACCGGTCCCTCCCCGATCGGCACCGCCGAAGCGGTTTCGCTGCGATCACCGTGACCAGCACGAGCAGTCACCACATCATCCGTTCCACTCGATGTTCGGCCCTTCCCAGCCACCGTGCTCATCCCAGCTGGTACTACGACCTCTGCTGACTTCTGCCCGGTCAGCCCACACCTCCCGGCGCGGCCCGTCGGCGCGGCGACACCTCAGCCCAACCGACACCCGGACAGATCTCCCCAGGTAAGAACGATCACTGTCCCTGGATCCCCGCCGCGTTTACGCACTGGCCTTCTTGGTGGAGACGGGCATCACCCTCCGTTGCGGGCTCACCCGACCAGCACGCCTCATACACGGTTCGTGTTCCTCGGTACCCAGGTCTCGCCTCGGGCTTCCTCCAGACCCCACCTCACGATGACGCCCTTGCCTCCGGCTCGGGGTTAGCACCACCTCTTCCCCCAGGGGACTCACACCCCCAAGCAATCGCCCATGCTGGGCGCACAACG
>NZ_JAYWVC010000507.1:0-1914 GCF_036281785.1 Streptomyces chiangmaiensis
GGAGCTCATGGCGGTCCGCACCCGGATCTTGATGCGGTTGCGTTCTCCCTTGCTCATGCCGCCGAAGACGGACATGACCAGGTCGTGGGCCTCGTTGTCGGGGTCGATCGGGCCGCCGACTTCCGGGACCCACAGCGGGATGCGGAAGTGGACGAAGACGGGGAAGGTGTTGCCGAACTGGTTGCCGTAGAAGGTGCGTTGCGGCTCCCCGATGACGACCGCGTCGAACCCGCGGTTGGGGTTGCGGAGGGCTTGGAGGAGGTCGTTGGCGCGTGGGCGGCGCTGCCAGGGCAGGGAGCGGCTGTGACCGATGTCGAAGTACTCGGTGACGATCTGGCCCCCGGCGGGTTCGATCAGGGCTTGGGCGCGGGTGAGCTGCCAGTTTCTTGAGGCTTCGGGGTCTTGCAGATCCTCGGTGGAGCAGCGTCCGGCGAAGGCGAAACGGATCACGTGCGGTGAGACCCCCAGTGCGTGGGTATGACGTGGAGCGCGTTGCGGGTGTTGGGTGGCGATCTGTGGTACCTCGAAAGGGCGAGAAGAGCCAGCGGCCGCCCGCCCCTTCTAGCTGTCTCCGGCCTCGGGGTACGGCCGGCTCGGAGCGGCCATCAGGGCGCGGAGGAGGTACAGGAGGGCGACGGCGACGGACTCGGTCACGTCGGGTGGCTCCTCGGGAAGGGCCACGTGGATCTCCCGGGGATTGTCCGGGCCCGGGTGTTGCTCGGATGGGGGCTGGGGCATGCGCTGTTGGGCGCCGGGGCCAGAGAACTCGTTGGTGCTGACACAACCCCTATAGAGATGTCGCACGGCAGATTTGTCGTACTCCCCCGACCGGAATTCAAGGAGCGAGCCCTGCCGGCACGCTTCCCACGTGCGGGTGTGCTGGTCACGGAGCGATACGGCGACGAAGTCCTCGAAGACCTTCTCCATGTTGATGAGCAGACCGTCCACGGGGACGGTTCCGCCGCCGTCGAGTTCGTACGAAGCTCCTCGCAGGACGAGCTCGCCGAGACGGATCGCGGTCTGCAGGCGGGCGTTGTGAGGGTCGGCTGTCCAGTCGGGCAGAGCCCGCGTGGATGGCACGTCTCCGACATCGGGGAGTGCGGCGATCACCCGTCTGAGCTCGGAACGGCAGGCTGTCGGTACCCCGGGGAGGGCCAAGAGCCGCCGGGCCGCCGTGAGGAGGATGCGATTCTCCGGGATGTCCTCGGTGAATTCCTCGTAGCTGGCTTCCACGGGGAAGGCCCTGCCGAAGTGCCGACGCAACTGATCGGCGTGGCGGATACGGCCGCGTACGACGGGGAGCGTCGCTTCGACACTGACGTTGCCCTTGCCGAAAACCTCATCCGCACAGGTGAGAGGCGGTATGTGGGTTTCGCGGGCCCCGACCCCGGGTGCTTGGGGCGCGGCCCTGGCGCGAGTGTTGGGTCCTGCGGGAACATGATCGACCGTGCTGTTGCGACTGGCCTACCTGGGTATGACGAACGCGTTCGCCATGCTGCGCTTGCTACCGATGAGCGACCGCGACAAGGACGTCGAAATCCTGGCGCTGCGTCATCAGATCACGGTGCTGGAGCGGCAACTGGGAGGGGACAGGCCGCGGTTCCGGCCGAGCGATCGGGCGTTCTTGGCGGCGTTGCTGCACCGGCTCCCGCGCGATGCACTGCGTCGACTGCGGTTGCTGGTGCGCCCCGATACGGTGCTGCGATGGCACCGCGACCTGTTCGCCCGTCGGCACGCCGCCCAGTCCAGGCCGAAGCGCTCGGGTCGGCCACGCACCGTGCACTCCATCCGCGTCCTGGCGCTGCGCCTGGCTCGGGAGAATCCCACGTGGGGCTACAGAAGGGTGCATGGCGAACTGCTTGTGCTCGGGATCAAGGTGGCCGCTTCCACGGTATGGGAGATCCTGAAGGAGGC
>NZ_JAYWVC010000508.1:0-1911 GCF_036281785.1 Streptomyces chiangmaiensis
TCGGTTTGCCTGCGGGTGGGTGGCGGGTGCGTCCGGCCATCGCGTCCCAGAAACGGTTCAGTTCACGGACGCGCATGCTGACCCAGGGAGGCGTCTTCCTATGCACCACCTTGGGGAAACAGCGGCGTATGGGCCCTGGCAGTAGCGCCTGCTGCTGGCGGCAGAAGGGCTCACGGACCTCGCCCCGGGGCACCCCGCCTCGAGGCGGGTACGGACAGAGTTGGAACTCGCAGTCGGGTAGACAGGCGGTGCCCGGTGCGGGTGGCTCGGATGTGCCGGGCCGCAGGCCGGGCCGCAGCGGCGCGCGGCTCGTGCAGAGGCACGGCGGGAGCGACATCCCAGGACGCTCGGCGCGGGCCATACGCTCCTCGACCTCCTCCGGATAGCCGTCCCGCTCGATCAGGTTCAGCATGAGCAGCACGTCAGCGACGAGGCGCTGTGCGCGTCCGTCGAGGGTGCTCCATCCGACCGAGGGCGGTAGCCCCGATTGTGTCCGGTGCGCGAGCCTATGTTGTCAGTGACGGTCTTCTCGTCGATCCAGAGGAAACGCTCGGGCTGCCCGGTCTCCAGCGCCAGGGCCACCAGGTCGCCCGCCTCGGCGACGAACGGATGCAGCATCCGCCGGGGCGAGTCACCGTTCGAGCCGGGCCGACCGGGCGGGCCGTTCACCGTGCCCGCCATTGACAGCCAGCGCTGCACCGTCTGCACCGCGTTGGTCCCGCCGTTCGCCCGGGACGGCTCGGGCGACCCGGCGAGGCCGTCCTCCCGCCATACCTCGCCGTCCACGTCACGTTCGCGGCGGCTGGCACTGTCCGGGAGCTCCCACAGACACAGCCCTTGAAGCAGGGTCAGCTGCGTGTATCAGCAGCGGGACTGCTGCAGCACCTTCTCCGCCTGTCGGATCAGATCGGCTCGGCTGCCCGGGTCCGAGTAGGGGTGGCGTTTGCGCCGGTTGGCCGCGAACTTGAAGCCCTGGGCCAGCGCGGCCTCCAAGGCGAGCGGCAGGTCGGGGTGCCATGGGTGTGCTTCGGATGGAGGTGGCGTAGCCACTTGGTGAGGCGTTCGCGGGCCTCGTCACGGTGGGAGTCGTCGACGGAGCCCAGGAGCATGGGGATCATCCAGGCTCGCATCACGAACTCCCTGGACAGCTGGATGCGCTCCTTCCGGTACCGCTGCTTGATTTCCTTCCGGTCCTCCTGCAGCCGATCGGTCTCCGCGGACGACCTGTCCCGAGAGGACGCGCGGACGGTCATCGCATTCCGCATCCTCTCGCTCCAGTCGTGGTCTTCCCTCCTCCTGCGGGCCCTCAGATCGCGGAGCCTCTTGTTGTACTCCCTGATGGGGTCGGTGTTCAGACCGATCTTCTCCCCGATCACGACGAACGCCGCGGTTCCACCGCTGCCGAACTCCTGGGCGGCGGCCAGGCGCACGGAGTACGAGGGCTCCGCCTTGCCGATCCAAAAGAGGTGGTCGTAGAGCTGCATGGTGTCGGTCTTCTCGGAGGCCGCACGTAGTGCCGTGCCGAGCTGCTTGAGCAGCCTGAGCTTCGCGTCCTCGACGGTGCGACGGCCGTGCACCTTCTCGACGATGTCCCTCAGCAGTCACGGACGGGCTTCCACGCTGTCGACCTCCAGGCTCGCCGCGTACAGGTCCAGGGCCTTGGGGTCGTCGGCGCGGTGGTTCGCGGCCGTGAAGAGCCGGTCGGCGTTGGGCCGGCCGTACACGGGAGCCTGCCGCCACAGCTCTTCTCGGTACTTCTGCAACTCGGCCCCGAGACTGCCTCCCTTGGCGGACAGATCCGCCGACCGGCGACGGGAGAGCAGCACCAGTGCGATGAGCAGCTCACGGCTGGGGCCCGGCGGCTGCAGTGCCTGCTGGATCAGCTCGCCGGTGCCTCGCTCGCCGAGGTGA
>NZ_JAYWVC010000509.1:0-1897 GCF_036281785.1 Streptomyces chiangmaiensis
CCCGCAGGCGCAGACGGGGAGCGTTAGCACCTCGACGGCGGCAAGCCAGGCACATCGCCCCCTGCGACGGCCGTCTCAGTCGTCTCATTCGCCAACTGCCGTACTGCGGTGAACGGCACCCGAACCTGCCCGGCACCGCGCCACCGAACGGCGTTGGACACAGGTCGAGGGCCCTGGATCGGCCTCCGATCAAGGCCAACAGGTGCCGGGAGCGACAGCCGCAGGTCACCCGATGGGATCTGCGGCACTGATCAGGCCATGCCCAAGCCCGGAGAGCTGACGGCGCTCCGGCGGCAACAGGCCCCCCACCTGCGTATACGGTGCTTCCAGGAGGCCGGCTCCGGGATGCCGGGTGACCTGCACTTTCGACTCTGACGGCCGCTCAGGCGATGGGCTGGGCGGTCCAGGTGATTCGTGGAGGCACAACCCGTGCGCACAGCGGTCCGCCAAACGCATCGGTGAGGCCGAGGCGTCCGACCAACAGCCCGCCCCGTGCGGCGGCGTCGAGGATCTCGGCCGGGATGGCGTCGAGCATGAGCTTGGCGCGGCGGAACATCGTGAAGGCGCCGACCTCGTCCACCGTGCCCCAGGACAGGTAGATGAACCGCTCGCCCGGGCGGCCCTGCACGTATGGGCCCCTCACGTCGGTGCCGGTCGCCGACGCGGTCGTGGTGCACTCCAGGCTCCACGTCGCGGAGGAGGCGTCGCCGGGCTGAGGGTCGAGGAGTTCGGTTCGTCGGTCGCGGCGTTGCACGGCGACGTGGATGTTTCGATACACCGGGCCGCCGCCGGCGGGCACGCCGGGTGGGCAGGTGAGGCCGGGCAGGTGGTCGGCGTCGATGCGGATGCGCATGGCGGTCGTCATCCTCGTCCGTCGGCCGGCTGCGTTGCTGTGAGCAGGGGGCCGAAGATGGCCTTGCCCAGGGCTTCGGCACGGGGCCGGTCGACGGCCTGGCCGGTGTAGGCGGGGTGTTGCTGGGCCCAGGCGCGGGCCGTTTGGCGGCTGGTGAAGAAGTTCAGGGCGCCGCAGGCGACGTCGGCGGCCGGCCCGGCGCAGGATCGTTGGCCGACGTAGACCACGGCGGTGGACGGGTGCCAGGTCATGTGCCCGCCGGTGGAAGTGACGGTGATGGCGTCGCCGGTGACGGGGTCGGTGGAGGTGATCACGGCATCGGTGCCGAGCATGTCCGGGATGCCAAGGGCGTCGATCGCGCACATCGCCCAGACTTCGATCCCGCCTGCGAGGCGGACGTGATGGGCGGTGGGTACGGAGGAGAACGGGTACGCGGCTCGGATGCGGCCGTGGTCATCGAAGACAAGGAAGTCCTCGGCCGCCAGCTCGGCGACGATCTCGGCAGCGGCTCGGCCGTGAGCGGCTGCCACGGCGTCCAGGTCCTCGATCGAGGGGGCGTGTCCGGTGTGCGCGAAGTGGCGGAGCACGGCTTGCTGAATGCCGCGCAGTCCGTCGGCCGTCGGAGCGAGGCGTCCGCGTCCGGCGCGGCCGGCCGCATCGAGCGGCGGGCCGTCGCATTCCCCGTCACCAACCGGATCGCCCAGTGCGCGGCGCAGGTCGGCGATGCTCGGAGCCCCTTCGATGCGCCCGTCCGGCCCGCGGTAGAGGCGGCAGGACAGCGATGCGGGCGCGCCCGGTACGGCGAAGGGATCCATCCCGTTGATCAGCACGGTCGGCGATCCGGTCATCCCCAGACGCCTGGCCTGCGCTGGATTGCTGACCTCGACGCGTTCGACCTCCGCGGCACGGCCGTCGAGCGCCCAGGAGAGCCGTTCCTCGACCACCGGCGCGTTGGGGCAGTCGGGCACAGTCAGCACGGTGATCCGCATGGCGTCGTCCTCCCAGCTCACAGCCTTGTGTACCGACGGTAGACCTTCCCGCGCA
>NZ_JAYWVC010000051.1:0-42502 GCF_036281785.1 Streptomyces chiangmaiensis
TCGACGCGATGCCGGGCTGGTTCCAGCCGATCGCCGAGTACCAGCCGTTCACGCCCGCCATCGAGACCCTGCGCGGCCTGCTGCTCGGCACCGAGATCGGCAACAACGGGTGGATCACCATCGTCTGGTGCCTGGGGCTGGCCGTGCTCGGCTATGTCTGGTCCAAGTCGCTGTTCCATCGCGACCCGAAGTAGGGGCCGGCGGCTCGTCCCACTTCAGGGCGGCGTACTCCGACACCGTCTCGGCGTACGCCGCCCCGTCCGCGTTCTCCGCCGCCTGCCGGGCCTGCGCTGGTTCGCCATGGACGAAGCCCTGCGGCGGGCCGCTCAGACCCGGACGGGCAACTCATCGGCTTCGGGGAGCTCGGAGCCGGTGCGCAGGCCTGAGCCTGCTCATGCGATTCGGCCCGGCGCACCTACTGCGGCACCGCCAAGCGCCTGGTGGAGTGTCAGCGCGCTACGAGATTTGCGAGCAGCTCGGCGGCGGGCTTCGGGTGGACGAGCCAACGCAGGTGACTCCCCTCGAGTGTCCGGACGTCGAAGGGGTTGTCAGGTGTGAGCGCGTCGGCTTCGCGAATCATGCGGTCCTGCACGGCGAGCGGAACGCTGGCATCGGCGGCCAGGCGCACATAGGTCTTGGGAATCCGGCCCCAGGTCGTGGCCTGTGCCCGGTCGGCGGACGTACCGGCGTCAAGGTTCTCATCGGGCTGGAAGGTGTTCAGGAAGGTCCGGAACTCGTCATCGGTGAGGTCGGCGGCGAACGCTCGCTTGAACGCGGCGAGCGCCGCCGGGTCGGCAGTGCGGAAGTTGGTCCGGAGCAGACCGAGTTCGGCCGGGTTCCCGATGAGCGTGGCAGCGAAGGCTCCCGAGTCGACATCCGCCATCTCCGGCTGGGCGTAGTAGTCGTTCACGTCCAGATCGACGGGGCACCAGGCGGAGACGTAAACGATCCGGTCGATCAGCTCGGGCCGGGCTTGGCGACGACGGTGGTCGTGATGCCGCCCCTGCTGTGGGCGACGAGGATGGCGGGCCCGTTCCTCTTGGCCCGTTCGAGGACTTCGATCACGCGGGCGGCGTTGTCGGCGAGCGTGACTCCCTTGATGCTCCCCGGTTCTGCGGCGAGAGCGTCGAGAATCTGGGGAGCCTGGTAGGTCGCGGGGAAGGTCGCCTCGAATCCGTGCCCCGGAAGGTCGACCGCGACCGAGCGGTGCCCGAGCAAGGCGAGCTCGGCGGCTGGCAGACTGACGTGGTTAGTCTTGTCCTGTCTGGAGCTCTCTGAAATGCCGCTGCCTCGACCGGTCCCGGTCCTCCGTCCTGCTCTCGAGGAGGACGTTGTGGTCCTTCAGGAGTTCGCGCGGCGCACCATTGACGCGCGTTACCGTTCATTCCTGGGAGACGAGGGCGTCGACTGGTTCATCAACAGCCAGCGGGGCCTCTGATGATCACATCGAGTCGCACTTTCGCAAAGGGCACCTCCACTGCCTGGAGGCGGGCGGGGTCCTCGTGGGGCTGCTGATCACAGAGGGGTCCACCATCGACTTGCTGATGATCGACGTGGACCGTCAACGTCAGGGTCTGGGGAGACTGCTCCTGTCGCAGGCTGAGCAGTTGCTCTTCGCCGAGTACCAGGAAATTCGCCTGGAAACCTTTGCCAGCAACGTCACGGCCGTCGCGTTCTATGAGGCGTGCGGTTGGTCGGTGTCGGGGAAGCTGGAAACCGACGGACCTGACAGGATCGAGTTCCGGCGGCATCGGGAGCATGCCGGCACTGCATGAAGGTGCTGTCAGGAATGTGTGCAAAGGTCCGTTGAGTATCCGCCCGGCTCAGAGTTCGAACGAGGAGCTTGGGGTTGGCGGGCGTCGGGGGTTTCGCTGACGGCCTCGCGGTGGCGGTGGTGACCACCACCACCATGTTGATCAGTCCTGCAGGACAACGGTGGTGCCACACCCTCACGCGGCGCGGCGCACTTTTGCAAGCAGCTGCTTGCAATTGTTAGCAGGTATGCGGCAAGGTGGAGGCATGGCATCGCTCAACGTCGGCAATCTCGGTGAGTATCTGCGCGAGCAGCGGCGCAATGCGCAGCTGTCGCTCAGGCAGCTCGCCGACGCCGCCGGGGTGTCCAATCCGTATCTGAGCCAGATCGAGCGCGGGCTGCGCAAGCCGAGCGCGGAGGTGCTGCAGCAGGTCGCGAAGGCGCTGCGGATCTCCGCCGAGACGCTGTACGTGCGGGCCGGCATCCTCGACGCGGAGCGGGACCGGGACGAGGTGGAGACGCGCGCCGTTATCCTCGCCGATCCCACACTCACCGAGCGGCAGAAGCAGGTGCTGCTCCAGATCTACGAGTCCTTCCGCAAGGAGAACGGATTCGAGATCGCCCGCACGGACACGGACGACGCCCACGACACCGCAGCCCCCGGCCCCCGCACGGCCGACGACGGCGATGCCGGTCCGCGGAAGAGCGAGGGGTGACCTCAGGACCGTGACGACCGGCGAAACGCACGGGACGACTGGAAAGCGCCCCGCGGACCACCCAAAACCCTCAAACGAAAGCCGATCCGGGAGGACCGTTCCCATGGCCATCACCGACGACCTGCGCAAGACCTTCAGCGACCCGACCCCGCTCTACTTCGCCGCCGGCACCGCCGACCTGGCTCTGCAGCAGGCCAAGAAGGTGCCCGGCCTGGTGGAGCAGCTGCGCTCCGAGGCCCCGGCCCGAATCGAGGCCGTGCGCAACACCGACCCCAAGGCGGTCCAGGAGAAGGCCGCGGCCCGCGCCAAGGAGGCCGGCGCCCGCGTCAAGGAGACGCAGGAGACCATCCAGGTCAAGTTCAACGAGTTCATCAACGGCCTGGACTCCGACATCAAGAAGTTCGGCAGCAACCTCGACGCCGACCTGAAGAAGCTGGGTGAAACCGCCCAGGACCTCGCCCTGCGGGGTGTCGGTGTCGCCGCCGAGTACGCGGTCAAGGCCCGCGAGACCTATGAGAAGGTCGCCGAGCACGGCGAGCAGACCGTGAAGACCTGGCGCGGCGAGGCCGCCGAGGAGATCGAGGAGCTGGCCGTCGCCGTCGAAGGCGCCCCGGAGCCCGTCGTGGTCAAGGACGAGCCGAAGCCGGCCGAGGTCGCGGCCGAGCCCGCCGCCTCGGCCAAGAAGCCGGTGGCGAAGAAGGCCCCGGCCACGAAGAAGGCCACGGCGAAGAAGACCACGCCGCCGGCGAAGTAGGCGCGGCGGACCGAGTGACATCGGACGGACCGGGCACTCCGGGAGTGCCCGGTCCGTTCTCACTGATACACGGCTGCCGGAGACGGGTACGGTGGCCGTACAAAGGACTCGACCCGGGTGGTGGGCATTGTGCTGTTGACGGCTTTCGGCGGCTTTCTCTCGCTGCTCTACCTCGCCATGCTGGTGCTGGCCGTAGTGGCACTGGTGATGGCCGCGCTGTACCGGGATGACGCATACCGGGCGGCCGACAAGCAGAACAAGGGCTTCTGGCTGATCATCCTGGGTATCGCGGTGGCGGTGAACCTGCTGGTACCGATGCTCTTCCTGCAGCTCGCGGGCCTGGTCGCGAGCATCGTCTTCTTCGTGGACGTCCGGCCCGCCCTCAAGCAGATCTCGGGCGGCGGCTGGGGCCGGCGCCGGCGCGGGAGCAGCAGCGACGGGCCGTACGGCCCGTACAACGGCGGACGGTAGGCGACGGACCGCGGCCCGGCCGCGGTCCCGGCATGACGACGGCGGGCCACGGCCCGCCGTCGTCATGCCGGTCGCCGTGCGTCACCGTCCGCGGTCGAGCAGGACGACCGCGACGTCGTCCGCCAGCTCACCACCGTTGAGATCGCGGACCTCGTTGACCGTCGTGCGCAGCAGCTCCTCGCCGGTCAGGCCGTCGGCCAGCCGGCGCCGCACCAGTTCCAACATTCCTTCCTGGCCGAGCCGCTCCCGGCCCTCACCGACACGCCCCTCGATCAGCCCGTCCGTGTAGAGCATCAGACTCCAGACGGGTCCGAGCTCGACTTGCAGGCGCGGCCAGCGGGCGTGCCGCAGCAGACCCAGTGCCGGGCCGTTGTTGTCGTACGGCAGCAGCTCGGCCGGCCGGTCGGGGCGGGCGATCAGCGGGGACGGGTGGCCGGCCAGGCACAGTCCGGCGCGGCGGCTGTCCGGCGCGATGTCCACCGTGCACAGCGTCGCGAAGATCTCGTCGTTGCCGCGCTCGTGCTCCAGCACCTGCTGGAGGGTGGACAGCAGCTCGTCACCGCACAGGCCCGCCAGCGTCAGGGCGCGCCAGGCTATGCGCAGCTCCACGCCGAGCGCCGCCTCGTCGGGGCCGTGGCCGCAGACGTCACCGATCATCGCGTGCACCGTGCCGTCCGGCGTACGGACGGTGTCGTAGAAGTCACCGCCGAGCAGCGCACGGGAGCGGCCGGGGCGGTAGCGGGCCGCGAAGCGCAGCGAAGAGCCGTCGAGCAACGGGTTGGGCAGCAGACCGCGCTCCAGACGGGAGTTCTCCTGGGCCCGCAGTCTGGACTCCGTCAGCCGTCGCTCGGCCGTCTCGGAGCGCTTGCGCTCGACCGCGTACCGGATCGCGCGGCTCAGCAGCCGTCCGTCCAGCTCGTCGCGGAACAGGTAGTCCTGGGCGCCGACGCGCACGGCCTCGGCGCCGCGCTCGGCGTCACAGGACGCGGTGAGGGCGAGGACGGCATGCCGGGGCGCGAGCTGCAGCACGTGCCGCAACACGGCCAGCTCGTCGTCCTCCGCCGCGGCCCGGCCGGGGGCGGGCAGCGCGAGGTCCAGCAGGATGCAGTGGACGTCGTCGGTGAGCAGCCGCCCGGCCTCGGTGAGGTTGCGGGCGGTGCGCAGCCGGATGGGACGGCCCGCCGTGTCGAGCATCTCGGGCACGATCGGCGAACCGGCCGGGTCGTCCTCGATCACCAGCAGGGTGAGCGTCTCGGCCGGGGTCTTGCTGCGGGCGGCCGGCCCCGGTGCGGCCGGGGCCCCGGGCAGGGACTCGGCGTGAGCCTGACCACTCTCCGCGGCCGGGATGGCCCTCTGCCGCGGTACGGGTACGGGCATCGTCGTGGGTTCCTTCCCTCCCCCCGAGGGCATGGCGGGGCGAGGGACCTCGACCCACCGACGGGGACCATAGCGGTAGCTGAGGGCGCAACGGAATGCCCGGCGGAGTGGCGCAGGGCAATCGGCCGGAGTCATATGCCGCATCAGGTACCGCAGTTGGACACGGCGGACCCCGTCGGGGATGACGAAAGTCACGTGCGGTTGAGGTTTGGGACCGAGGCAATGTGCGCCACGTCACGTGGGCCACATCACGCGTCCGGCCGTACGACCCCCAGGATGGGCATCGATCCCGCGCCCGCGATCGTCACCGTCCGGCCCGGCCGAGGGGCGTGGACGATCGCTCCGTGTCCGATGTACATCGCGACATGGCTGGCGTCGTGGAAGTAGATGATGAGGTCGCCCGGGCGCATGTCCTTGACGCCGATGTGCCTGAGTTGTTTCCACTGCTCCTGAGAGGTGCGTGGGATCTGCGTGCCGGCCGCGTTCCAGGCCTGGGAGGTCAGGCCCGAGCAGTCGTACGACTTGGGGCCCTCCGCGCCCCATACGTACGGTTTGCCGATCTGGCGGGTGGCGAACTGCACGGCCTTCCTGCCCTCTTGGGACGCCTTGGCCTTGATCTCCTTCAGTATCCCGGAGTCGAGCCAGGCGGTCTGGGCCCTGTACGCGGCCTCGTCCTCGAGCTTGCGCAGCCGCTCCTGTTCCTGCTTCTGGAGTTGCGACTCGAGCTTCTCCGCTGCGGCGATCTGCTTCTCGATCTTCTTCTTGGCCTCCGCCTTGGCCTCGCGGTGGGCGTCGAGTTCCTTCCAGCGGTCGGAGGCGTCGCGTACGTACTGCTCCAAGTCGTGCTGTGTGCGTGTCATCTCGGCGAGCAGGCCCTGGGTCGCGCGCTCGCCCTGGCGGACGGTGCCCACGTCGTCGAGGAACGCCTGAGGGTCGTTGCTCAGCCAGAGCCGCATCTCGGGGGGCAGGCCCCCGCCGCGGTACTGGGCGCGGGCCGCGGCGCCGGCGCGGTCCTTCAACTCGGCCAGCTTCTCCTGGCCCTTGACGATCTCCTGGGCCAGCCGGACGATCTGCGCCGACTGCGTCTCGCTCTTCTCCTCGGCCGCGTTGTAGGCGTCGGTGGCGACCGCGGCGTCGTGGTACAGCGTGTCCAGCTTCGCGCGCACGGCTTCGAGGTCCTTGTCGGGCGCCGTCGCCGACCGGTCGGACGGCGTGGGCGTCGGGGTCGGCCTGCCCGGGCTCGCATACGCCTGTGCCGGCGCGCCCAGCACGGTGACTGCGCAGACCAGGGCGATGGCCGACGCGGTGAGGGTCCGCTTCCCGGATCCCATACTTCGCCCCCAAAGCTGATTAACTGTCAGTAACTCCCAGACACCTGGGGGATCGTGTCACGACGGCGCGCAAAGTGACAGAGGCAGGACTTAGGGGCGCAAAAAACTCCCTCGCCTGCCGCACCTCGTACGACGATCTCCCTCCCCCGCAGGCCGTCTTCGTACGACGATCTTTCCGCGAATGTGACGAAGGACTCAGGAAGATCGTTCCCCGCAGGTCAGGTGGGTTCAGTCGCGGGGCGCCAACGCCCCCCATGCCACGGTGACTTCTCCCTGGCGCCAGCGCGCCGGGCCGTCGGCGACCGGCCAGTCCGCCGTCAGCCGGCGGACGGTGCGTATCCAGCGCTGGCGCGCGCCGTACGAGGCATAGGGCGCGGCGGCGGCCCAGGCGTGGTCGAAATCGCGCAGAAAGGCATGCACGGGCTCGCCCGGGACGTTGCGGTGGATGAGCGCCTTCGGGAGCCGCTCGGCCAGGTCGGACGGGCGGTCCAGGGAGCCGAGCCGGGTGGCGAAGGTGACTGTGCGCGGGCCCTCGGGGCCGAGCGCGATCCACACATGGCGGCGTCCGATCTCGTCGCACGTGCCTTCGACGAGCAGTCCGCCGCGGAAGCCGGCCGCGGGGTCGGCGGGGGCGAGCCTGGCGCACAGCCGCTCCCAGACGGCGGCGACCTCGCGCTCTTCGTACTGCCGCAGGACGTTCGCGGCGCGGATCAGGGACGGCCGGCCGGGTACGGGCAGCTCGAAGCCGCCGTGCCGGAAGACCAGGCCCTCGCGGGCGTACGGCTGAGCGGCCGCGACCCGGACGGGCTCGATCTCGACGCCCACCACGCGGGTCCGTGGCGCCGCGGCACGCAGGCGCACCAGCAGCTCGACCGCGGTCCACGGGGCGGCGCCGTATCCGAGGTCGACGGCCACGGGGTCCGCCGCACGGCGGAGTTCCGCACCGTGGACCGCGGTGATCCAACGGTCCATCCGGCGCAACCGGTTCGGATTGGTGGTCCCGCGCGTCACCGTACCCACGGGGCGGGACACGGCGCGGGTCGACATGCGTACGAGGGTAAGCGGCCGGGACGGGGAGCAGGCCGTCCTGTGGACAACTCCTGGAGCGGCCTGTGGACAACTCCTGGACCGGGCGGGCCGCGATGGCCGGGGTCCTCGTCGGCAGCGAGCAGCTCCGGTGTGTCCGGCGTACCACGGTGCCACGCCGCCCCGACCCTGCACGCCGCCATCCCTCGAACGGTTGAGCGACGGACGGTAATGATTCGGCAAATCCGTCCGTGCGGGAAATGGAGTGTCGTCGTCCGGCGTTCGCACCTTGGAGGGTGTTCCACGCTCTCCTGAAGGCATGCCCGCAACAAGGAGGAAACGCCACGTGAGCCAGTACATCAGCAGGCTCGGGCGTCGCTCCCCGGCGGCTCCCTCGCGGCTGCGGCTGCCGCACCGCAGGCCCCGCCGCGTGGCCATGCTCTCGGTGCACACCTCACCGCTCCACCAGCCGGGCACGGGCGACGCCGGCGGCATGAACGTCTACATCGTGGAACTGGCCCAACGCCTGGCGGAGATCAACATCGAGGTCGAGATCTTCACCCGGGCCACCACGGCCGCCCTCCCGCCGGTCGTCGAGCTCGCTCCGGGCGTCCTCGTCCGGCACGTCGACGCCGGACCGTACGAGGGGCTCGCCAAGGAGAATCTCCCCGCGCAGCTCTGTGCCTTCACGCACGGCGTGATGCAGGCCTGGGCCGGTCACCGCCCCGGTTACTACGACCTCGTGCACTCCCACTACTGGCTCTCCGGCCATGTCGGCTGGCTCGCCGCCCAGCGCTGGGGCGCCCCCCTGGTGCACGCCATGCACACCATGGCCAAGGTCAAGAACGCCTCGCTCGCCGAGGGCGACACCCCTGAGCCCTCCGCTCGTGTCATCGGCGAGACCCAGATCGTGTCCGCCGCCGACCGGCTCATCGCCAACACCGCCGAAGAGGCCGACGAACTCGTACGGCACTACGCGGCTGATCCCGGCAAGGTGGCCGTGGTGCATCCGGGGGTGAACCTGGAGCGGTTCTGCCCGGCCGACGGCCGCGCCGCCGCCCGGGCCCGGCTCGGGCTGCCGCAGGACGCGCTGATCCCCCTCTTCGCGGGACGCATACAGCCCCTCAAGGCGCCCGACGTGCTGCTGCGCTCCGTCGCCGTGCTGCTCGACGAGCGCCCCGAACTGCGCTCCCGCATCGTCGTGCCCGTCGTGGGCGGTCCGAGCGGCAGCGGCCTCGCCAAGCCGGAGGGGCTGCAGAAGCTCGCCGCCCGGCTGGGCATAGCCGATGTCGTGTGCTTCCGGCCGCCCGTCGAACAGGCCCGCCTCGCCGACTGGTTCCGTGCCGCGTCCGTTCTGGTCATGCCGTCGTACAGCGAGTCCTTCGGGCTCGTCGCCATCGAGGCGCAGGCGACGGGTACGCCGGTGATCGCCGCCGCGGTCGGCGGGTTGCCCGTCGCCGTCCAGGACGGACGGACCGGCTTCCTCGTCCGGGGGCACGATCCCGCCGCCTACGCGCGCGTGCTGCGCGATTTCGCGGACGACCCCGGCCTGTGCACCAGCATGGGCGAGGCCGCGGCCCGGCACGCCAAGTCGTTCGGCTGGGACATGGCGGCCTCGGCGACGGCCGGTGTCTACACGGAAGCCATGCAGGCACACCGGCGCCGGTTGCGCGAGCACCACGGCTGACCCCGTCACGTACGCTGCCCGCATGTCCGATGAACAGAAGGCGGCCCAGGTCATCGAAGGGGTGCTCGAGGACGCCGAACTGGAGTGGGAAAGTCCGCAAGCGGGCTCGTACGTCGTGAAGCTCCCCGGGACGCGCAAGCTGTCGACGACCGTGTCGCTGATCGTCGGCAGGCACTCCCTCTCCCTCAACGCCTTCGTGATCCGGCACCCCGACGAGAACGAGCCCGCGGTGCACCGCTGGCTGCTGGAGCGCAACCTCAAGCTGTACGGGGTGAGTTACGCCGTCGACCCGCTCGGCGACATCTACCTGACCGGCAGGCTCCCGCTGGACGCGGTCACCGTGGACGAGGTGGACCGGCTGCTCGGCTCGGTGCTCGAAGCGGCGGACGGCAGTTTCAACACCTTGCTGGAGCTCGGTTTCGCGTCCGCGATCCGCAAGGAGTACGCCTGGCGGGTGTCGCGCGGCGAGTCGACCCGCAACCTGGCAGCGTTCAGCCACTTGACCGAACGTCCCCAGAACTGACCCTCCGGACCATACACATCGATCAGCGCACGACCCTTTCCCTGCCCAGGGGCTCCGTGGCATGCTCACGTCCGACGCCATTATGAACGGCGTTCATATCCATGGAAATGCACGTCTCGGAGTGGTCGGAGTCCTCGACATCCTGGGAAGGCGGTTCGGACATGGGCATGGGGCACGTGGACATCAGCAGACGGGGCCTGCTCGGCAGCGCCATCGCCGTGGCGGCCGTCGCCGTGACCGGAACACCGGCGACGGCCGCCGCACCCAGCCGCGGGACGGGTGAAGTTCCCCTCCTGTGGCACGAGTTCGTCCGCACCCCCTTCACCCATCCGCAGATCCCGTACATCGGCCGGGCCGGCTGTCGCGGCGGTGCCGCCCACTTCCCCTTCCCCCGCCGCCCCGTGGTGGCCGACGTGACCGCGTACGGAGCGGTGCCGGACGGCACCACCGACTGCGCCCCCGCGATCAACCGTGCTATCGCCGACGCCGGGGGGGCCGGCGGTGGCACGGTACTCATCCCGCCCGGCACGTACCGCATCGACGACCTGATCCGCATCGGATACGACAACGTCGTCCTCAAGGGCGCGGGCAGCGACCGTACGACGCTGTACGCGACCAAGAACCTCACCGAGCTGATCGGTGTCTACGGCTCCCGGTACGGCGGCGACAAGTCCTCCTGGTCCTGGGCGGGCGGCCTCATCTGGCTCGCGCCGAAGGCCCGTTGGGACTCCCTGGTCGCGGCCATCCAGGCGAAGGCGTGGCCGTTCGAGGGCTGGACGGGCAACAAGCGCGACGAGTGGGAGACGCTGACCACGGTGTCCCCGGCCCGGCAGGGCTCCTGGACGGTGACGGTCGCCGACGCCCGGCACCTGAGGCGGGGGCAACTCGTCCTGCTGCGCCTCGCGGACGACGCCGGGCACACCCTCCTGGAGCACATGTCCGGGGGCGGCCCGGGCCCCGAGGCGTACTACTGGGACGACAAGACGAAGCTGACGTCGTACGTCCCCTATGAGTGGCCCGTGCGCATCGCGCGCGTGGCGGGCCGGAAGGTCACGTTCGAGCGGCCCCTTCCGCTGGACGTGCGCCCGGAGTGGGACCCGCGTCTGACGACGCACGTACCGGCGCTGACCGGCGCCGGTGTGGAGGGCCTGACCCTCCAGGCGGTCGAGACCCCGCAGTCCCCGCACCTGCTGGACAAGGGCTACAACGGGGTCGCGTTCCAGTGCACGTACGACTGCTGGGCGGACGACGTCGTGGTGCGTCACGTCGACAACGGCTTCGGCCTGGTCGCCGCCTCCTCCTGCACGCTGCGCCGCACCCGCGTGGCCGGCCGGGGCTCGCACCACCCGTACTTCTGCCGGGAAGGCTCGCACGACAACCTGATCGAGGACTTCACCATCGAGCAGCGCACGGTCCCGGCCCCGCCGAACACCCAGCTCCACGGCATCAACGTGGAGGGCCTGTCCTCGTACAATGTCTGGTCGCGCGGCGAGATGCAGATGGGCACCTTCGACTCGCACCGCGGACTGCCCTTCGCGAACGTCCGGACGGACATCACGGTGAACAACAACGGCCGCCACGGTGGGGACGCGTCCGCCGGACCCCTCTTCGGCGCCCGCTTCACCCACTGGAACGTCCGAGTGACGAACGGCCGCGCGGGACTGATGAAGATCGACGGCCTGGCGCCGTACTCCGCCACCGTCGCTCTGAACGAGGTCACGGAGTTCGACCAGATCGACGTCCCCGATTTCACGGGCGATCTGCACTCCCGCCTCGAGCTGTACGGCACGACGGACGTCGTGCGGCCGCGGAACCTCCACGAGGCGCAGCGGGAGCTGTAGCCCGTCACTCCTCCGCCGGACAGAAGCGGTCGATCAGCAAGGCGAGTCGGCGGTCGTGCTGCTCACGGGGCAGCCGGCCGCTGCGCATCAGTGTGAGCAGCCCGTGCAGGCCCGCCCACAGGGTCTCGGTGACGACACCCGGCTCCTCGCCCACGGCGAGCGGCGCCACGGCCAGGCGCAGTTCGCCGAAGGCGGCGCGCAGCGGCGCGGGCGCCTCGGCCGTCGCGAACGGCAGGTCCACGGCGTGCGTGAACATCACGTCGTACAGCGCCGGCCGCCGTTCGCAGAAGTCGGCGTACGCGCGGCCGACCGCGGCGAGAGCCTCGCGCGGTGAGGACGCGGAGGTGCGCGCCGTGCGCAGTTCGCCGGCCATGTCCTCGAAGCCCTGTACGGCGACAGCGGCCATGATCGCGTCCTTGCCCTTGAAGTGGCTGTAGAGGACCGGCTGGCTGTATTCGATCTCGGCGGCGAGGCGGCGCGTGGTCACCGCGTCCCAGCCCTCGGCCTCCGCGAGTTCCCTGGCGGCCGTGACGATGAGCCGCTCGCGTTCCGCTCGTTCGCGCTCGCGGCGCGTCTGGATCGACATGCTTGAGATTCTAGCATTGCTAGCTCTCCTGTCGTCGCTATGCTAGCGTCGCTTCAACATCTAGCAGCGCTAGCAAGGAGACCGACATGCTCACCACGGCTGCCTACGGCCTTGCCCTTCTGCTCGACCTGTTCGTTCTCGTGATCGGTGCGCGCTTCCTGTTGCAACCCCGGGCCGCCGCCACCGGCTACGGCGTGCCCGCCAAGCCGGGCGGCGACGCCGCGTACCTGGAGATCAAGGGCCTGCGTGACGCCGCCACCGGCATACTGGGCCTCGCCTTGCTCGCCTTCGCCGGAGCGCACGCCGAGGCCTGGTTCATGGTGGCCGCCGCCCTGGTTCCGCTCGGCGACACGCTGATCGTCCTGCGTCACGGCGGCACGCGGGCCGCCGCCTTCGGCATCCACTTCGCCACGGCGGTGGTGGTACTCGCCTCCGCCGCGCTGCTCTTCCTCGTCTGATCCCGCCGACGCGTCTACCGAGGAGTTCTCAGATGTCGCTGTTCGTACCGCACTTCGACTCGTCCGTGATCGTCCGCTCCGCCGACGCGGAAGTCGTCGGCCGGGCCCCCACGACCGTACGGCTGCTGGCCGACAGCAGCGCGACCGGCGGGGCACTGTCCACGCAACGCGTCACCCTGACTGGAGGCGCGGACGGGGCGCGGCCCCACTACCACGCCCGCTCGGCCGAGATGTTCTACATCCTCGACGGCACGGCGCAGCTGCTCTCCGGCGACCGGGTCGTCACGGCGGAGCAGGGCGACCTGGTCGCCGTACCGCCGGGCGCGGCGCACGCCTTCGCCGCCGCGCCCGGACAGGACGCCGACCTCCTGATCGTCATCACTCCGGGCGTCGAACGGTTCGAGTACTTCCGCCACCTGGAGCGCGTCGGCCTCGGGAAGGTGCCGCCGGAGACGCTCCTGGAGGTGCAGGAGCTCTACGACAACCACTTCCTGACGAGCGAGGCGTGGGAGGGGCGTCTGCGCTGAGCGGGTGCGCCGGGACCGGGGCGCCCCCTTCAGGCCGCGCTGGCCTCCGCCTCGGGCGTCCCCACCCTCGCCTCCGTCGTCGTCTCCTCCGCAGGGAGGCGGCGCATCAACGCCGCGTACCCGGCCGCGGCGCCGGTGCCCACCACCGCGCACAGCCCCCACAGCCACTCCGCACCGAACCGGTCGATGACGACACCGGACATCAGCGGGGCGACCAGGGCCGCCACCGCCCAGGACAGGGTGTACATGCCCTGGTAGCGCCCACGCCCGTGCACGGGGGAGAGGCGCACCACGAGGCCGGTCTGGGTGGGGGCGTTGACGATCTCCGCCAGCGTCCACACGCAGACCGTCAGCATGAAGACGCCGACCGAGCCCGCGAAGGCGGTGAGCCCGAAGCCGTACCCCGCCAGCACGGACGAGACCACCAGCAGCCGGCGCGGATCGCGGTGCTCGATGAAACGGGTGACCGGGATCTGCAGCGCGACGATCAGCGCGCCGTTGACCGCGATGGCCATGCCGTAGTCCGCGGGCGTGAAACCGGCCCGGCCCATCGCCACCGGCAGGCCCACCGACCCCTGCTGGAAGACGACCGCGACGAGGAAGGACAGTCCGACCACGCTCATGAAGCGCCCGTCGCGCAGGACGGTCCCGAGCCCCACGTCCTCCCTGGCCGCCTCCTTGGCGGTGGCCACGGGCCGTGACTCGGGGAGCTTGGCGAACACCACGACCGCGCAGATCAGCGTCATCCCCGCCTCGATCAGGAACCCGGCGAGGTAGCTGAACTCGGCGATGAACCCGGCGGTCATGGAGGAGACCGCGAAGCCCAGGTTGATCGCCCAGTAGTTGAGGGAGAAGGCGCGGACCCGGTCCTCGGGCCGGACGATGTCCGCCATCATCGCCTGCACGGCGGGGCGGGAGGCGTTGCTCGCCATACCGACCAGGAAGGCCACGGCGGCGATCGCCACCGGGTCGTGCATGAAGCCGAGCAGGGCGACGGAGGCGGCCGTGGACGACTGGGCGACGAGGAGGGTCGGCCGCCGGCCGAGCCGGTCCGTCATCACACCCGCGCCGACGGAGGAGATCACTCCTCCCAGTCCGTGCAGGGAGGCGACGAGACCGGCGTACGACGCGGAGTAGCCGCGGTCCAGGGTGAGGTACAGCGCCATGAAGGTGGCGACGAAGGCGCCCAGCCGGTTGACGAGCGTGCTGGTCCACAGCCACCAGAACTCGCGGGGCAGTCCGGAGACCGTCTCGCGGGCGGCACGTCTGAGGGCGGCGAGCGACATGAGAGGTCCCCCACGGATGTAAGCGGCTCGAGCAGTGAGCACAACTTACGGGCGTGCGGGCCGGGGCGGCCACTCGATTAACAGATGCCGTCAACTGGCGGACGCCCGAGGGGGCGGCCGTCCGCCTGGCGAGCAGGTGCGCAAGCGATCGGAGGCGTCGATTACGCTCGGGGCCATGGCCGACGCACCGTACAAGCTGATCCTCCTCCGCCACGGCGAGAGCGAGTGGAACGCGAAGAACCTGTTCACCGGCTGGGTGGACGTCAACCTGAACGAGAAGGGCGAGAAGGAGGCGGTCCGCGGCGGTGAGCTGCTGAAGGACGCCGGCCTGCTGCCCGACGTGGTCCACACCTCCGTCCAGAAGCGCGCGATCCGCACCGCGCAGCTCGCGCTGGAGGCGGCGGACCGCCACTGGATTCCGGTCCACCGCAGCTGGCGCCTGAACGAGCGCCACTACGGCGCCTTGCAGGGCAAGGACAAGGCGCAGACGCTGGAGGAGTTCGGCGAGGAGCAGTTCATGCTGTGGCGCCGCTCCTACGACGTGCCGCCGCCGCCGCTCGAGGACGGGGCGGAGTTCTCCCAGTCGGACGACCCGCGCTACGCGTCGATCCCGCCGGAGCTGCGCCCGAGGACGGAGTGCCTGAAGGACGTCGTCTTCCGCATGCTCCCGTACTGGTACGACGGCATCGTCCCCGACCTGCTGACCGGCCGCACGGTCCTGGTCGCGGCCCACGGCAACAGCCTGCGCGCCCTCGTCAAGCACCTGGACGGCATCTCGGACGCCGACATCGCGGGCCTGAACATCCCGACGGGCATCCCGCTTTACTACGAGCTCGACGCCGACTTCAAGCCGACCACTCCCGGCGGCAGGTACCTCGACCCGGAGGCGGCCGCGGCGGCGATCGAGGCGGTCAAGAACCAGGGCAAGAAGAAGTAAGACGGACTGAGCAAGCCCCCTACCTGCGGGTTCTCCGCCGGTAGGGGGCTTGCTGCTGTGCTGGGGCCGTCTCTGGACCGTCAGCCGGTTGATCGGGCCGTGCTCAGTGCTTCAGGAAGTCCGGCTCCGGCTGTTCTCTCGTCTCTGCCTGGGCTCCCGCATCGCGGAGGGCCGAGACGGCTGCCGCCGCGTCTTCCTTGGGGACGCCGGCAAGAATCACGGCGGGAACCTGCATCACCAGAACCTTGCAGTGCCAGAGGCTCAACCCCTTCAGCCGACGCACGACCTGGACAACGTCCATCACGCGGAGACCAGGGTCGGTGAGCACCACGTCATGAGGCACGTCGTCGCACACCAGCAAGAAGTACTCGTCTGCCAAGGCTCTCCCCGCCCCTCTCCGGTCCGGAGCGTACGAGCCCTCAGCCGTCATGTCGCATCGTTTTGATCGGGTCGAAGACAGCAGCCACGGCTTTGCGGGTCCGCTCCTGGCTGGACGGCATCAGGTGCGCGTAGACGCGAAGCGTAAGACCGGGGTCCGAGTGGCCGAGGTACTCGGCGAGGGCCTTGATGTTGTCTCCGGCGTCCAGGGGCACCGAGGCATAGAAGTGCCGGAGCGCGTGCATGCCGTTCTTGCGGGACTCGGCATACGGCTCTCCACGTGTGGGGAACGGGATCACCCCGGCGCCGGCCAGCGCCCGCTTCCAGGCTTCCTCGTTGAGCGACGTCCGCCAGAGATGGCCCCCGCGCGGTCCGGCGAAGATCAGCCGCTTGGTTGCCAGGGGACCGTCCGCGACCTTCCACGGCAACGTGATCTCTACCGGCGGGAACTCCTTCATATGCGCCTGGAGGGCCTCGGCGACCGGCCCGGGGAGCGGAACGTCCCGGAGCTTGCCACCCTTCGGCGGGGCGAACACGGGTTTGCTCCGGCTCAGCTTGAGCTGCTGGACGACGTGCAGCGTGTCCGACTCGAAGTCGATCGCGTCGACAGCGACACCCAGGATCTCGCCTCGCCGCAGGCCGCAGCTGGCGCTTACATCGACCATGGGCCGAAAGCGCTCGACCATGGCGGCGTCGAGCTGGCTCGCGCAGCGCGCCCTGCCGAGCACGGTTTCACAGACGAAACTCAGGCACTGCGTCGGGTCGACTGATTTTGGGTCGGCGATGGACCAGCCGACCACCCGTCGGCTGAAGCAGCCGATTGCGGTCGGCTCACTGTGACGAGTCCTCCCGGGCCACGGTCAGCGGAACCGTCGAAAGCCGAAGAAGGACTTCGCCGTGGGGGGTAGGCGCCGCGGACTCCCTCCTTCGCAGATAATCACTTTGCTCCCCTTCGGCAGGACCTTTTCGCCGGTCAGGCGTAGCTTCCCAGACAGGTTGATCGTGACGGAGGAGGCGGGAACGGACCGCAGAGCCGACACATCCACGTCCAGAGTCGCGAAGGAGCGCTGGTCCATCTGGATACTCAGTGTCCCGAGACCGGGAAACAGAGCCAGGAGTTCACCAAAATCCATGCGCTTTTGAACTTCCGCCCTCAGGTGCAGTCTCTGGATTTGCGGCAGTGCTGGAAGGCGAAGTTCCGCAAGGTGGGATATGTCAGCGAGGGCAATGTCAAGCTCGTTGAGCTCGGGCAGCACCACCAGTTTTTTCAACTCCTCCACCGCGAAGGGAGAATCGGCACCGGCAGACAGCTGAAGCTTCGTGAGACGCCGCCAGCGTCGTATGCCGTCAAGTGATGGCGCCCGCAGAGTCGACGGGCCCAGGGCAAGGCTCCGCAGCCCTGAAGGCAAGGGCAGGCTCGCCAGGCTCCCCCAAGGCCGACGGCTGTTGATGGAGAGCGATACCAGGCCCTCCAGTCCGGCAAGTGGGCTCATGTCGGGCCCTACCGGCATCATTTCCAGCTGCAGATGTTCGACGTTCGAGTCGGAGATGCCCGAGTAGTCCTTGAGGCTGCCGCAGTCAACGAGTCCCAGTGAGCGCAGGCGTGGCGCGCAAGCATTCAGAAAACCGAGATTTCGGAAGGAGTCATTGCTCACCAATCGCAATTCGGTGGGTTCCGTCGCGAGCAACCCGGCCACCATGAGCTCCTCCGAGAAGGAGCCGTTCATCTCCAGGGCCCTTACTCGCCCCACCCTGTCGAGTGCGGAGAGTTGGGCTTCCGTACCCACCGTGAGCTGTGCATCGGCCAATTCCATCACGGACAGAATCTCATCAGCGAACCGCTGGTCGTCGAACGCACTCCAGGCGTCGACCACCCTTTTCCGTACGCGGGCGTCCGGATGGTCCCGGAATCGCCGCAGTATCTGGAAGGCATGCTCGCCACCGATCCGCGCGGCTGTCTCGGCGGTGGCGGCAGCTTCCCCGTCGTCGAGTTGGTCCGGCCCCGGAAGGAGATCCAGCACGAACGGGCCCGCACTGGCCAGCCTGTCGACCATCTCGGAATCCCGTGGAGGGACCAGCTTGGTCGCCCGCTCCTCCACCTTGCGCCGCACCGGCGGCGCGAGCATTGTGGCGTGTTCCAGACTGGCGGCGGCAAGAAGGTGCAGCCGAGTACAGATCTCGTCGTCCTGCGCGGCGTCTCCGCGCTCGAGCAGGCCGCCGATCAGGGTGGCCCGTTCCTCGGGGCGGCCGTGGCCCACGGCCATCCGGACCACGTCCTCCCACTGGGGGTCGGCGGCGTGTTCCACGATCTGCGGAAGGTCCTGGGCCTCGACCGCCGCCTTCGCTCCGAGGTAGTCCTGGAAAGTGCGGTGGACAAAGTCGATGGTCTGCGGAGTGGGTTCACGCAGCAGGCCGCTACGGCGCAGGAGGTGGCGCAGCACATCCCGGGCCCGTTCGGGCGGGGCCACACCAGGCATGGCGGGCAGCAGCCGCTCGATCAGCCTGACCACCTTGTCCTGCTCCGCCTCGGTCTGGCCGTTGCGGATCAACCACCAGGCGAACTCCTGGAGGAGTTGGCGCTGTGCATCCTCCGGGATGTCGAAGCCCTCCGGGGCGCCCACATCTCGTTCCTTGTCGCGGCGGACGAGCAACATAGTGAGCGCCGCACTGTACAACTCCATTCTGCTTTCCGGCAGATAGGTGCGGCGGTCGCGGTGCAACGCGCAGATCATCGCGCACATCAGCGGGTTGGTGGCGAGACGGGCCAGATCTCGCTTGCGCCGCAGGGTGTCCAGCAGGCGCTCAGCGTACCGGTCCCGTTCCGGTTCGGCCTCGGCACCCTCGAATGCCGCCCGGTGCCAGCGTCCCACAAATGCCTCGACATCCTGCTGGTTCATAGGCAGCAGATTCAGCTCGGTGAAGTCCCGGCGCGCCAGCCAGCCCTCGCTCACAGCGGTGGGGCGGGTGGTGATGACGCAGTTGCAGTCCGGATAGGCGGCGAGCAGCCCGGTGAGCCATTGCTGCGTTCGTTCGCGGTCGCGTTCGGGGATCTCGTCCACGCCGTCGATGAGGAGCAGCGCACGGCCGTCGCGCATCACCTGCTCCGCCCAGTCGGGCGGCGGGGTAAGTGGTGTCCCGGTGGCAGCCAGGAAGTCCCCGGGACGGGGCAGTTCGCCGCGTCTGATCAGGGTGCGGAGCGGCAGGACGAACGGCACACTGTCGTCGAGATGGCCGAGGCGGTAACTGAAGTCGTCCCGGGCCGCGGTGATGGCCAGCCACTGGATCAGGGTGGTCTTCCCGGATCCGGCCAGACCACGGAGCAGTATCCGGCGCTTTCCGGACAGGGCGGCCTCGACGCGCTGACGGCCGCTGGAGGCCTCATGTCTGGGGGCGGCTTCCAGGAAGTCGGCACGGTCCTGACTGCTCTGGTGGGACAGCTCCAGGCTCAGGTAGGCGGTGTCGAGTGGCCATTGCGCACGGGCACTCCTGCTGAAGTCGAGCCCGAAGATACGGAGTTCGCCATAGTTCTGCTCAACATACGAACCGTACTCGGATTCGAAGCCGGTGCGCGGGGCGCGTTTCCGTCCCGCGTCTTCCAAGATGGGCAGCTCCCCGAGGTGTTCCAGGTACGCGTCGTAGAACCCCGCGACGATGTGAATCGCGGTTGCCGGGACCGCCATGAGACGACTGTGCTGCCAACCGCCGGGGTCGGTGGTCACCACGCCCACCAGCAGCTCTCCGTCGAAGAGAGCTGCCCCGGACATCCCCGCCCACGGTGAGGTGCCGTCCTGAGGCGGTGCCGGCGGAGTGTGGTCGAGGTCGACCACATAGCCGCCCCGCACCATGCTCGACCCCGGCTTGAGCGTTCCGATCAGCTGTTCGCTGTCGAGCTGCCCTGACCCAGCGCGCTGGACAGCCGGGAAGCCGATCGTCTGGCAGTTGGGACGCGGGCGCAGGTCGCTGGTCTGACCCCAGCGGACCGGCGCCCAGTCGACTGCGGCTTCGGGCCCGACCAGGTCATCGGCGGCCAGCAGCAATGCCACGTCGCAGTCCTCGTGAGTACCCTCCCAGACGAGCCGACAGGTGATCTCTCCACGGCCGCCGGGCACGATGGCATGAATACCGTCCTGGCCGACGACGACATGGGCGGCGGTGAGGACCAGCCGTGGACCGAGGAGGTATCCGCTGCCCTGGCGAGAGGGACCCAGGACGGCAGCGATGCGCTCCTTGCGGGGGCCGGACATGGGCGTCGACCGCCTACTCGGTACGGCCGAAGGCCGAGGTATCGGCGGGGGCGTCGTTGCCGACCTCCCAACCGCCGCTCGTTTGCGTGTTCTTGGGCCGGAGAGTGAAGCTGACCCTGTGGGCGCGGGCCGTGGACAGGCCGGCGTCGGCATCGGCCGAGATCACCCACGCCCGCACGCCGGATTTCAAGCGCGCGTCGCGGCGCAGTTCGACCGTGAACTCAAGGTTGATGTCTCCCACCTCAAAACGCAGGTCACGACCAGTCCCGCGCGCCGCAGCGGTGAGCAGTTCATCGCGTACGGCCTGGATGGCGTCCGCCAGCTCGATCCCGGTGAAGTTGTCACTCACTTGGTCAAGGCTATTCCAACGCGTGTGGTTGCGCCACGAGTTCGCGCCCGGGAGCATAAGCGGTGACAGCGGCTTCCCGATGGCTGCCATCAACAGGAGACCGGCGGTGACCAGCCTGGACGCTCTGCTGCCGGTCGCCGAGGCGGCCACCGCGCCGACATGCGGTGTGGGGAGGCGATTCCTCCCCGGCGTGAACCCCGGATTCCGCAGGAGTCCGGTCACCTGGCTAGAGGTCATGACAGGCCCCCGGCTGGGCCCACTGTGGGCCCTCTGAGGTCGACTGATGACGACCAACAACGGCCAACAACGACCGCCCGGCCGCAGATCAGTTGCGGTGCGCGACGCTCTGACCAGGGCCGAAAAACGGGCCCGCCAGACCCAGGGCAAGAAGAAGTAGGTTGTGTGATCATGCCTCTGAGCTGCGCATACGGCGCGGAGCGGGGGCGTTTTCACGACCTGGGCCCACTGCGGGCCCTCAGTGCCCCGGGTCCTGCGGCCGGAGTGCCAGGCCGAGAGCCTTCCGGGCCCGGTCGCGGCTGCTCGGCATGAGGTGCGCGTACACCTTCAGCGTCAGCCCCGGGTCGGAGTGCCGCAGGTACTCGGCGAGGGCCTTGATGCTCTCCCCGGCGTCCAGCAGAACGGACGCGTAGAAATGCCGCAGGGCGTGCATGCGCTGTTCACGTGCGGCGCTGTGCTCGCGACTCTTCGCCCTTGGGATGACGCCAACCTTGGCGAGCGCGGGCTTCCAATGGTCTTCGTTCAGCGATGTACTAGACGTGACTACCGTTGGGCCCACTGAAGATCAGATGCTTGGTCACAGGCCGGCCGCCCGCTCGCATCCACGGCAACGTGACCTTGACGGGCGGGAACCGCTCGATGTGCTCCTTGAGCGCCTCTGCCACGGGATCGGGCAGAGGAACGTCACGGAGCTTGCCTCCCTTGGGCGGGGCGAACACGGGTTTGCTCCGGCTCAGCTCGAGCTGCTGGACGACGTGCAGCGTGTCTGACTCGAAGTCGATCGCGTCGACAGCGGCACCCGGGATCTCGCCCTGTCGGAGGCCGCAGCCGCCGCCGAGGTCGACCATGGTCTGATGCCGCTCCGGCGTGGCGGCCTGGACGGCAAAGACGCGTTCCGGTGTCCATGGAAGGGAGCTCCCTTCTTCCCACGAACCTGCAAACCCTCCCCCGGAGGATGGGCACCATGACCCCGCCCGGGGTCACTTCCAACAGCACACCGCACGTCAGGAGCGGCACGAGGGAAGGGAGACAGTTTCGAAACCGACACCCCTGTGAAGAGACGCACCGGTTCACCTCTTAACTTGGTAACGAATTGCGCAGACACTGACGGCCGAGGACTGTGGCGGCACCCGAATCGCACCCCTTCATTCAGTCCGGAAAAGCGCCCTGACGCGTGAACATATGGGTAAGTGCCTGCATAGGCGGCCATATTTGAGGCATCTCGGACGGCGGTGTAACACCGCAGTGCATGCGGAACGCAGAAGCAGGGAGAAGCGGGGTGCAGACCCGGCTGAATTTCGGCGCCCCGGCGCGAGCGTGCAGACATGGCACTACGTCAGATCGGATTTCCCTGTGAGCAACATCGACCCGACTCCCGGATACCGGGCATACAACGAGCCCCCGGGCCCGGACCGCGCCGTGCGCCGTCAGGCCACCACACGGCGTACGGCCATCACCATCTGCACGATCGCCGACACCGCGGCGGGCCTGCTGGGCCTGTGGATCCTGCTGTTCCTGCTCGACGCGAACCGCGCGAATGTGTTCGTCGAATTCGTGCGAGGCACGGCGGACTGGCTGACCTGGTGGTCACAGGACATCTTCACGATGGACACAGAGATCCTACGCGTTGTCCTTAATTATGGCCTGCCGGCCGTCATCTATTTGCTGATCGGTCACGGGATCGCTGCCCGGCTCAACCGAGCCTGACAGTGGACCGGCCTCTTTGTTGATCGCAATCAAACTGGGCCAACATGACACACATTTCAACTGAAAGCGATCACCTGCCGATCTATGAGGGCCTGATACGAGAACGCGGTGATGTCGTCGCCGAAGCTCAACTCGCCGCGCAACACACTCAGCACCATGCAGCGGAATTGCTGAGCGGACGGGATGCGGGTCAGCAAGCTCGTCGCCGGTACGACGGCACCGGAGCCGCAGCGGCTGGTCACCCGGAGTGGCGCGGGTCGCCGCCGTAGGCGAACTCGGGCGGGTACGTCCGCGTGTCCCGTCCTCACCCACGGACGAGGCCGTGGCAGGCCCACTAGCCATCCTTCGATCGGCCCGGTGAACTGTCCAGGCGTCGAGGAACGTGTGCGCGTCGCACCGCCCCGCCCGGTCGGACCGGCTCCGGCCCCGTTGGGTCTGCCGAACGGCACGAAAGAGACGGTTGCCAAAGTTCTTGCACATCTCACACAGGCCGGCGAAAAGGGAGCTGGTGATCGCAGGGCTGAATGGCAGTGAAATTACCCCGCTGGCCGAGATGACCAGGCTGCTCCGGAAAGGCCGGGCAAGAAGAAGCGGGTTGTGTGATCATGCCTCCTACCTGCGCATACGGCGCGGGCGGGAGGCATTTTCATGCGCTGGAACCTCTCTGGAACCCACCTACCACGGCAGCCGCACATCCTGGCTGACACCTGGCCGACACAAGGGGGTGAGCCGCTGACGAGTGCGAGCCGGCCGAAGCGCGGAGTCTTTGAAGTGGTACGACGAACTGGTGCGCCTCACCGACAGCCCGGTGGCCCGCCTCAACCGGGCCGTCGCGTCGCCGTTGGTCCGCGCATGCCGCAACGGCCATGCCCCCTACCCGCGGAATCTCCGCCGGTAGGGGGCATGGTGCCGTGCCGGGACCACGGCCGCGGTTCGGATCGCCGCGGCTCAGGGCCTACTTGATGTAGATCAGGCCATCGGTGGTGATGGTCGGACGGCCGCTGGTGCCGACCACGACGATCTTGATGGTGTGCTTGGCACTGGTGGACCAGGACCTGTACCAGATCGCCTGCCGGTACAGGGTGGCCGAGGACTTCAGGTCGACGGTGGCTGCCTTGACGCCGTCGACGTAGACGTAGGCCTGGCCGGAGCTGCTGGCACGGGAGACCACCCAGGAGACGGAGCGACCCGTGAAGGTCCAGGTGAGGCTGGCGTTCTTCGAGGCACTGGAGTACGACTTGCCGCCGAGGTAGCTGGTGGAGGAGCGGGTGGTCCAGCTGCCGGACCTCGTGGCGGAGCTCTCCTGCAGGATCATCGGGGTGAAGGCGGCGGACGACGTACGGGAGTTGCCGGCGTAGTCGTAGGCGCCCATCGACCAGGTCGTGGCGACGCCGGACTTGGCGGTGCTACTGGCGCTGGTGGTCGTCGCGCCGTAGGTGGCCGCGGTCGGGGCCAGCAGCTTCACATTGCGCAGGGCCTTGTCGTCGGTTGCCTTCCAGCCGAGGGTGACCGGAACAGCAGTGGTGTTGACGGTCCCGGAGCGCAGGGTGAGCTTCGGGGCGGTGGTGAAGGTCGGCGCGGTCGTCTCCGCCATGACGTTCAGCGAGGCGGTGGTGGCCGTCTTGCCGGACTGGTGGACGGCCCGCACGGCGACGGTGTGGCTGCCCAGGGCCACGGTGGTGCCGGCGGAGGTGGCGGTGCCGGAGGTGGTGGCGGCCGTCTTGCCGTCCACCAGCAGCTGGAAGTTCTTGATGAGCGAGGAGGGCGTGGTGGCCGTCCAGTGCACCGTGATGGCGCCCTTGGTGTAGTACGTCGAGCCCGAGAGGCCCGCGCCGTCGACCGTGGTGGTCTTCAGGCCCTGCACCGGTCCGGCCGCCCAGGCCCGGATGGTCGGCACCTGGGCGTAGAGGGACCCGCCGGGGCACACGGTGTTGAAGCCGTCGCGGTGGGCGGAGATCCGGTTGAAGGTGTACGAGGTGCCCGCGGTGAAGCTCTTGCCGAAGTAGTTCGTCTGGGTGGCGCCCGCCTTGAGACTCACGGTCGAGGCGGGATCGACACCGTACTGCCCCAGCTTCCAGGCCGCGATGCGGGCGACCGAGGACAGCGCGGCGTTGGAGGCGCCGGCGGTGGTGTAGTCACCGAGGACCGCGATGCCCGCGGACTCCCTGTTCCAGCCGTAGGTGTGGGCGCCGAGCACCGGCTGGTCGACACCGCCCTTGCGGCCCTCGAAGATCGTGCCGCACTTGTCGACCAGGAAGTTGTAGCCGATGTCGTTCCAGGCGTCCTCATTCGGCTTGGGGCTCGTGTGGTACACGTAGATACCGCGCACCAGTGCCGCCGACTGGTCGCACGTGTAGGCGCCATCGTCCGTGTGGTGGACGAACACGGCCTTCACATCGGCGTTGTACTCCGACGGGTCCGGGCTGCGCGACTCGTCGGCGCCCCAGCCGGCACGGGAGACGATCGGCGGTCGCGGCACCGTGGACGGCCGCGCCGGTGGCGTGGTCGGCGCACTGGCCGACGGGCTCGCGGACGTACTCGCCGAGGGCGATCCCGCGGAGTCGCTCGGAGATGCCGATGTGCTGTCCGTCGGCGCGGCGCTGGTGCTGTCGCTCGGAGACGCCGATGTGCTGTCCGTCGGCGCGGCGCTGGTGCTGTCGGTCGGGGAGACGGAGTCGGTGGGCGACGCGCTCGTCTCGCTGACGGTACCCGCCACGTACGCGGCCGGCTCGGCCTTTGTCTCGGCCTCCGTCACCACACCGGGATCGACGAGCCTGACCGTGAGCCCCTTGGGCAGGTCGGAGCTGGTGGTGCCGTTCTTGCGGACGATCTGCACCTGCACGCCGTCGGAGGGGCCGACCCACATCGGCTCGGACTCGCTGGGCGAGGCGGCTCGTTCCGCTGAGTCGCCCAACGGGTCGGTGTTCAGGTCAAGGTCGTGCCAGGCGCTCCACTCGCCGGTCTTCACGCTACGGGCGCGCACCTGAGCCGTACCGTTGAGCCGGTTGTGACCGGTCCAGTCGACACCGAGCAGCGAGAACTCCTTGGTGTCCGTTTGCGGCAGCTCCGCCTTGCCGCTCCCGGCCCCCTTCAGCGTCAGGTCAAAGACCTTCGGCGGACGTTTTGCCTGGCCTTCGGCGTGATCGCCGGACGGGCTGGCGACGGCGTACGTCACCACGCCGCCGCCGCCCAGAACGACGGCACCCAGCGTCAGCCAGGCGCGCCGTTTGAGACTCAGCGGTCTGTATGCATGCGAAGTACGACGACTCACGAAGTATCCACCCCTAGAAGGCCGTCAAAGGCCACAGACAAAGGTCACGTGGGGCACACCCGTCACAGGGGCAACCCGTTCTTTCAGCGCGCCCCGGCCCGGGAACATCACGGGAAAACAGGTCGCAGTGACGTAGATCACTGCGACGGCCGGGGTGGCCGGGGTTTGGGGCGGGTACGACGGAGCGGTTCGGGCAGGTGACGGTCCGGCAGGCCCGCGCGCTGCGGCGTCCGGTGCGGGAGTGACGCCTCGGCGCTCCGGTGCGCTGTAGGAGTGCACCCGTCGGCACCGGCAACGCTCGTCCCGCCTGTACAGGGTGTTCACGCGCCGGTCAGGCGGAGGCGATCCCGTCGCTCGCCTGTCCTGGCGAGCCCGTCGCCGGGGCGGCGTGTCGTCGACCCGCCGGCACCGGTGGCGTGAGCCCGTGGCGGCTCACAACGTGATGAACCGTGAGAGACGGCGTCACAGTGGTCGAGTGTTGTCGGACGTCGGGTGGGGGCGCGGGTGCTGCTGGAGGACCGCTATCAGCTGGAGGAACCGCTGGGACGCGGCGCGATGGGCGAGGTGTGGCGGGCCGCCGACCACGTTCTCAACCGCACCGTTGCGGTCAAGGTCCTGCGCGGCGACGACGCCGCGGCCCTCGAGCGGTTCCGGATGGAGGCGCAGACGGCAGGCAGCCTGAGCCACCCCAACGTGGTGGGGGTGTACGACTTCGGCTCCCATCAAGGCCGGCCCTACCTGGTCATGGAGCTCGTCGACGGCTGGAACCTTTCCCAGGAGCGCTCCGTGTACGGGGTGCTGGCCCCGCGTGAGGCGGCCGGCATCGCGGCCCAGATGGCAGCCGGACTGGCCGCCGCTCACCGTCAGGGTGTGATCCACCGGGACGTCAAGCCCGCCAACGTCATGCTCACCACCGAGCGGACCGTGAAGCTCACCGACTTCGGCATCGCCCGCTTCGCCGATGCCACCGCCGGCACCATCACCGCCACCGGCAAGATCGTCGGCAGCGCCGCCTACCTCGCCCCCGAGCGCGCCCTCGGCGACTCGGCCCAGCCCGCCTCCGATGTCTACTCGCTCGGCTGCGTCCTGTACGAACTGCTCACCGGCCGTCCCCCCTTCCGCGGCACCACCTCGCTGGCCGTGGTGCAGCAGCATGTCGACTCCCAGCCGCCACCGCCCACGCACCTGCGTCCCGACATACCGCCGCCGCTGGCCGACTACGTCATGCACCTGCTTGCCAAGGACGCGGCGGACCGTCCTACCGCCGACCAGGCGGCCGCCTGGCTCCAGGCCTGGCAGCAGTCGCGGGATCCGGCGGAACCGGAACCGGACCACCCGGGCACTGCGGCTCTTACGGCCGCCCTGCCGACCGCTACGGAACCCGGGACGGCCGAGCGTGGCACACGTGCACCACGACGCGGGCGCCGCAAGCCGCCGTCGAAAGCCGTGCTGGGCACCGTAGGCGTCGCCCTCTTCGCCGGAGCCGTCGCGCTCGGCGCCACCTGGAACGGGGACTCCGGCCATGGCGCCCCTACCTCACCGGTCTCCTCGACGCCGTCGGCGTCCGTCGAGCCGCCCACGACGGAGCCTTCCCCCATCGCCACGGGCGTGCCGGAGGACGACCAGGGCGGCAAGGACGGCCGTGACGGCAAGGGCCGGCACGGAGGGAGGAAGGGCAAGGACGGGGGATCCGACGGCTGAGCGGCCGCCGGGCGTGGATACGTCGTACAGAAGTTGTGGCCGAGCAAGGCGTTGAGCCGCACAGTTGTGTTGATCTCGCGACAGTGGCCGAACACCCGTGACACGCGATGCCCGCGGTGCGCTGGAGGAAGTGACCCCGGGCGGGGTCACGCCGCCTGCTCTCCGGGGGGAGGTACGCGGGCGGCATCGCGCAGGGGCAGGCCCGTCCACCTCCCGTGAAGGGCCTGCCTCTGCTCGTGTCGTCGGCGCAGGTCACCGAGGTCGGTGACGGGACCGGCACAGGAAGAAGCAGGCTCTGGCACCTTCCGGCCTCCCACCCGCGGACCGCCGTGGGCAGGAGGCCTCTCGGTGCGGGTCACCAGATGGACAGCGGGACCGGGTGTACTTCGTCGGGTTTGTGGCCGGCGCGTTCGTGGACACGGCGGACCGCTTCGGCCGAGGGGGCCTCCGAAAGGCAGTACACCGTGCCGGACTCGGGGTCCGCCCAGGCCCGTTCGAAGTGCACGCCCTCCTCTTTCTCCAGGGCGAGGTCGGCCCGGTGCACCTGCTTCAGCTGGTCGTCCGTGATGCCTTTCATGCCGTGGTGGACGTCCATGAACTGAGTCATCGCCTCGCACCTCCTTCCGGGTCCGCTCGCTGCTCTGCCTCCCATGCTGCGCCCGTCCGACGGCGCCTGCTACGGACGCGAGGGGCCTCGGCGCAGCACCGGGGCCCCTCTTCGTCCTGCTCGATGTTCGGTTGTGCCGCGAGATCGTCCGTGCCGCCCGGCCTCAGCCGCACTGGCACGGCGCGCCGGACTGGCACCCGCACCCGCAGCCTGAGCCGCAGCCGCACGCTCCGACCAGCGGGAGGCTCTTGATCTCGACGGGCTGTTGGGTGTCGCGCTCCTGCGTGGGGTCCGGCGTGCTGGGGGTCTCGGCCATGGGTCCCTCCTCGAGACTGGTGCCTGTGCTCATTTCATGCCCCCGCCGACAGGCGCATCAACGGCGCACAGGGGCTTGTGCACAAACCGGCCGGGCCCCTTCAAGCCCCCCGGGGGAGGGTGTCGGTCCGGAAATCCGACGCCGAGCGCGGACCGCCGGCCCCTCCCCGTCGGGCCGCGGTCAGGCGCCCTCGACGCCCGTCACCGGCTGTATGTCCGGCTGGAGTTCGTCCGCGTGCTCGCCCGTCACCAGGTAGACCACGCGCTTCGCCACCGCCACCGCGTGGTCGGCGTAGCGCTCGTAGTAGCGGCCCAGGAGGGTGACGTCCACAGCCGTCTCTATGCCGTGCTGCCAGCGGTCGTCGATCAGGTGCTGGAAGAGGGTGCGGTGCAGGAGATCCATCTCGTCGTCGTCCTGCTCCAGCTGCATCGCCAGGTCGACGTCCTTGCTGACGATCACCTCGGCGGCCTTGGCCATCAGGCGCTGGGCGAGCTGGCCCATCTCCAGAATGGTCGCGTACAGGTCCTGCGGGACGGCGCGCGCGGGGAAGCGCAGCCGGGCCAGCTTCGCGACGTGCTGCGCCAGGTCGCCCGAGCGCTCCAGGTCGGCGCTCATCCGCAGCGACGTGACGACGATGCGCAGATCCGTCGCCACCGGCTGCTGACGGGCGAGCAGGGCTATCGCGCGCGCCTCCAGGTCGTGCTGGAGTTCGTCGACCTTCTTGTCGCCCTCGATGACGGCTTCCGCCAGCTTCAGGTCGCCGTCGAGGATCGCCGTCGTGGCGCGTCCGATCGCCGACCCGACGAGCCGGGCCATGTCGACCAGACCCTCACCGATCGAGTCAAGTTCCTCGTGGTACGCGTCCCGCATCAGGGTGTCCCTCTCTTACGTCTCTTCGGGGGCCGGGGGCCCGGGCCCGTCATCACCATGGTGAACACGGCCGACACGGCGCCCTACGCACCCCACGCTCTCACGTTCTGGTCCGTACGCGACCGTTTCAGTCATCTCAAATGAATCGACACTGGCTCCAAGGTGAACTCTGGGCGACGAGTATCCGAGGTCGCACTCGGATGGCTGTGGTCCGGTGTCCTGACATGCCTAACCTGGGTGCATGGACGTGAACGCGGCGGTCGCCGCAGCGGCAGCGATCGCCGGGGTGCTCACCGGCGTGATCGCCATGCTGGCGTTCCGCTGGAGCGAGCGCGACCAGAAACGCCCCACCCGCACTTCCCTGCACACCGACCCCGTGCTTCCGCCGGGCGTGGACACGGTGCTGTCCGTGCTGCGCTCCTCGGCGGTGGTGCTGGACGAGGCCGACGCCGTGGTGAAGGCCAGCTCTGCAGCCTACGCCCTAGGACTCGTCAGGGGCGGCAAGCTCGCCGTCGCGCCGATGTTGCAGATGGCACGTGACACCAGACGGGACGGCGAGATACGCCAGGTCGAGCTGGACCTGCCGCGCCGCGGCACCGGACGGGGCGAGGCCCTGGCGGTGTCGGCGCGCGTGGCGCCCCTCGGCTCGCGGCTGGTGTTGCTGCTGGTCGAGGACCTCACCGAGGCCCGCCGGATAGAGGCGGTGCGCCGCGACTTCGTCGCCAACGTCAGTCATGAGCTGAAGACGCCTGTCGGTGCTCTGTCGCTGCTCTCCGAGGCCGTGATGGACGCCTCCGACGACCCCGAGGCCGTGGAGCGCTTCGCGGGCCGGATGCAGATCGAGGCGACGAGGCTGACCAACCTCGTGCAGGAGCTCATCGACCTCTCGCGGGTCCAGAACGACGACCCCCTCGAGGACGCCGAGTCCGTGCGCGTCGACGAACTGGTCGCCGAGGCCATCGACCGTTGCCGCCACCAGGCCGGCACCAAGCAGATCACCATGGCCGCCGGTGGCACCGCCGATCTGCATGTGTGGGGCAACCGCGGCCAGCTGGCCGCCGCTCTCGGTAACCTCGTCGAGAACGCCGTCAACTACTCGCCCGCTCGCACCCGCGTCGGCATCGCCGGGCGCAGGGTGTCGGCGTCGGGCGGGGACCTGATCGAGGTGTCCGTGACCGACCAGGGCATCGGCATCTCCGACAAGGACAAGGAGCGCATCTTCGAGCGCTTCTACCGCGTCGACCCGGCTCGCTCCCGTGCCACGGGCGGCACGGGACTGGGTCTCGCGATCGTCAAGCACGTGGCCGCCTCGCACGGCGGGGAGGTCACGGTGTGGAGTTCCGAGGGTCAGGGCTCCACTTTCACCCTGCGGCTGCCGGAGGCGGGTGCGGCCCGTGACCGTGCGACCGACCACCCGTCCGGCCTCGATGAAGAGGACGGCCGGCCCGACGGGACGACCACCGTCTCATCCCCGTACGAACCGCTTCCCGCCCCGGAGGTCCTTCCGTGACCCGAGTACTCGTCGTCGAGGACGAGGAGTCCTTCAGCGACGCCTTGTCCTACATGCTCCGCAAGGAGGGCTTCGAGGTCGCCATCGCGACCACCGGGCCCGACGGTCTCGACGAGTTCGAGCGCAATGGCGCCGACCTCGTCCTGCTCGACCTGATGCTGCCCGGTCTGCCCGGCACGGAGGTCTGCCGCCAGCTGCGTGGCCGCTCCAATGTCCCAGTGATCATGGTGACCGCCAAGGACAGCGAGATCGACAAGGTTGTCGGCCTGGAGATAGGGGCCGACGACTACGTCACCAAGCCGTTCTCCTCGCGTGAGCTGGTCGCCCGCATCCGGGCCGTCCTGCGTCGCCGCGGGGAGCCCGAGGAGGTCACGCCGGCCGCCCTGGAGGCCGGCCCGGTCCGCATGGACGTCGACCGCCACGTGGTCACGGTCTCCGGCTCCAAGGTCGACCTGCCGCTGAAGGAGTTCGACCTCCTGGAGATGCTGCTGCGCAACGCGGGCCGCGTCCTGACGCGTATGCAGCTCATCGACCGCGTCTGGGGCGCCGACTACGTGGGCGACACCAAGACCCTCGATGTCCACGTCAAGCGCCTGCGCGCGAAGATCGAGCCGGATCCGGGTGCCCCGCGCTACCTGGTGACGGTCCGCGGCCTCGGCTACAAGTTCGAGCCGTGAGCCGACAAGGGCACGCCGGCCGTGAACGGCCCATGAGCGGGGCTTGAACGGCACCGGCGCGCACGGCACGACCAAGGGCGGCACCCCCTGGAGGGGTACCGCCCTTCGTGCGTACCGGGGACGCGGCGTCGGGTCACCTCGCCGCCGTGGCGCGCCGCTGCGCGAGCATGACGGTGCGGTGCGGTGAGCGATCACCCGGTGCCGGCGCCCCGGCTCGGTGTCACTGCTCGGACGAGCTCGACTCGGTCGCCGTCCCGCTCCCCGGCTCCTCTCCGGCGGGCGTGCCGGACGCGCCCGAGGCAGGCGAACCCGTGACCGACTCCGTCGGCGTCGTGCCCTCGGTCGGCGTGGCGGAGGCGGTCGGCACCGAGGGGATGTTGCTCGGCCCCCACTTGGTGAAGTAGCTCTCGGCCGGGACGACGAACGCCCGCAGGCTGACGTCGCCGGTCTTGCTGAACTTGAAGGTGATCTTCTGCGCGTTGCCGTTCTGCATAGCGGCGCCCATGTTGTTCAGGGTGGCCGCGGCGTTGCCCTTGCCGCCGATGATGACGGAGCTGCCGGCCGGGACGGTCACGCTGCCGCCGCCCTGGGCCGGCGAGAGCTCGGCGGTGCCGTCGCCCTCCACGCTGATCGAGTCCAGCGTCTGGGGGGTGCTGCCGCTGTTGAAGATGGTTGCCGAGACCACGGCCGGGCCGGTGGCCTTCGGGTCGGGCTGGGTGATGACGAGCGCGTTCTGGATCTTGATGTCTCCGACGCTGGTCGCCGCGTTGTCGGGCTTGATGTCGAGCGTCTGGGCGTTGTTGCCGGCGCCGCACGCGGCGAGCGAGGCGATCGAGAACGCGATGGCGGCGGCGGCGAGGGCGCCGCGTCGAAGGCTGCTGCTCACGGCGGCGGCAACTCCTTGAACGTGGGCGGAGCAGGGCGACTCCCTGATAAAGCCGCCCTAAGTGTCTGTCAGCGGCCTTAGGTTACCGAGCCGTTCCATGGCCGCCGCACCCGACCCGCCCCAAGGTGTGCGGGGCATCCTCGCCGTGCTCGTTGATGAGGCCCCCGTCACACTGATCCCAAGCGCCGCAACAGCCTCTTTGACCTCACGTTGTCCAGTATTCACATAAGCGTCTCCAGCCCCGGCTCGGGGTTTTACCGCAAGGAATGCACAGCGGTACCGAAAATGGATCAACGGATCAACAACAGGGATCACCGTGCGCCGTGATCAATTCCGGATTCGTCTTGTACCCACCTCGAGGCACCGAACGGAGTAGCGGAAGTCGATCGCTTGAGGGAGGACAAAAAGGGGCATCCTGGACCTAGTCAGAGGACTCCGATGTGTGTAACGTGCGCGTTTCCCTTCGCCCGCAGAGCCGCTCCGACCTGCGAATACCCCCTTCAGTCGCCCCCTCGAAGCACGTTCCTGTTGTGGTTGTCAAGCCCCGAGATATGCCCTGACCTGCGAAAACGCCATTCAGAAGACGCGGTTTCCGTGTTACCCTGGATAGCCACGGAAGGGGTACCTGTCACATGACGTTCAAGGTTGGCGACACCGTGGTCTATCCCCATCACGGGGCCGCGCTGATCGAGGCCATCGAAACTCGCCAGATCAAAGGCGTGGACAAGACCTACTTGGTGCTGAAGGTCGCCCAGGGCGACCTGACGGTGCGTGTGCCAGCGGACAATGCGGAGTTCGTCGGCGTGCGTGATGTGGTCGGTCAGGACGGGCTGGACCGGGTCTTCGAGGTGCTGCGCGCGCCGTACGCCGAGGAGCCCACGAACTGGTCGCGTCGATACAAGGCAAACCTGGAGAAGCTCGCCTCCGGCGACGTCATCAAGGTGGCGGAGGTCGTCCGCGATCTGTGGCGCCGCGAGCGCGAGCGTGGACTGTCCGCGGGTGAGAAGCGGATGCTCGCCAAGGCCCGGCAGATCCTGGTGAGCGAACTCGCCCTCGCGGAGAACACGAACGAGGACAAGGCCGAGGCTCTGCTCGACGAGGTCCTCGCGTCCTGACGCCCATCCCGCCCCCCTCGCTCCCCGACCGGGAGCGCGACGGACGGAGCAACGCGCAGCACGTTTGCACATGCCGCGGTGCCCGATGACGCAATAGCTGTCGCCGGGCGCTGCGGCATGTTCGTACCCGGACGCCACGACGTAAGGCCTTGCCGAAAGGTGGAGCCCCGCCCGAATTCCGTACGCCGACGGGACACCCCTCGGACACGGGAAACCCCCGATACTTGGCGTGCCGGGCCCGGGCAGTCGGCTCGACCAGAGGTCACGGAAGGGTCCGGTCAAGGCGTCGCGCCCGGCACGCTGTGGCCATACCCATCCCGGCCGAGCACACAAACCTGACAGGAACCGATGTCTGACGATTCGCGCCCTTCGCTCACCGGAGCTCTCCCGGAAACTCCCGACTCCGCCCGAGCAGGGACCCCCATCGCGGCCGTGATTCCGGCCGCAGGCCGAGGTGTACGCCTCGGCCCGGGCGCCCCCAAAGCGCTACGCACGCTGAACGGCACGCCCATGCTCATCCATGCGGTGCGCGCGATGGCCGCGTCCCGTGCCGTCTCCCTCGTGATCGTCGTGGCCCCGCCGGACGGTGCCGCGGAGGTCAAGTCGCTGCTCGACGCGCACGCGCTGCCCGAGAGGACCGATTTCCTGGTCGTGCCGGGCGGGGAGACGCGCCAGGAATCCGTGAAGCTGGGCCTCGACGCGCTGCCGCCGGAGTACGAGATCGTCCTGGTGCACGACGCGGCCCGCCCGCTCGTCCCGGTGGACACGGTGGACGCGGTGATCGAGGCGGTGCGGGAGGGTGCGCCGGCCGTCGTACCGGCCCTGCCGCTCGCGGACACGGTCAAGGAGGTCGAGCCTGCCGCCGCGCCCGACGAGCCGGAACCCGTCGTCGCCACACCGGACCGTGCCCGGCTGCGGGCTGTGCAGACCCCGCAGGGCTTCGACCGCGCGACGCTGATCCGGGCCCACGAGACAGTGACGGACAACGTCACGGACGACGCGAGCATGGTGGAACAGCTCGGGCTGCATGTCGTGGTCGTCCCCGGCCACGAGGAGGCCTTCAAGGTCACACGGCCCCTGGACCTGGTGCTGGCCGAGGCGGTCCTGGCACGCAGGAGGCTGACGGATGGCTTCTGAGGCGCCGTTGCTGCCCCGGGTGGGCATCGGGACCGACATCCACGCCTTCGAGGAGGGGCGGGAGCTGTGGTGCGCGGGCCTGAAGTGGGAGGACGAGGGACCGGGACTCGCAGGCCACTCCGACGCCGACGTGGTCGCGCACGCCGCGTGCAACGCGCTGTTCTCCGCGGCCGGGCTGGGAGATCTGGGGCAGCACTTCGGCACCGGGCGGCCCGAGTGGTCCGGGGCGTCCGGGGTCACGCTGCTGACGGAGGCCGCGCGGATCGTCCGCGAGGCGGGCTTCACCATCGGCAACATCGCCGTCCAGGTCGTCGGCCCCCGTCCGAAGATCGGAAAGCGCCGCGACGAGGCACAGAAGATCCTCTCGGACGCGGTGGGCGCGCCGGTCTCCGTGTCCGGCGCGACGACGGACGGTCTCGGCTTCCCCGGGCGTGACGAGGGACTGATGGCGATCGCCACCGCGCTCGTGGCGCGGGTGAACTGAGGGCGCACAAGGACACCCGGGGCGTCACCGACGGCCGAGGTCCCGGAGGTGACCTCGGTGCGGCCGCCGTACCGCCCGGCCGGCTCGGGCCCCTCCTCGCACCCCGCCGGAAGGAGAACCTGGACCGCGACCCCGGGCGGGCGTCGTGGTCCAGGACCCTGCGTCGCCGTACGAGTGGGCGGACGGCGGGATGCAGGCGAACCGCTTGTCACGAATGCGTGCTCCTCGACCACAAGGGGCGTGAGGCACTCCTTCCGGCCCACTACCCTGGACTCGTGACGATTCGCCTGTACGACACCAGCGCCCGGCAGATCCGTGATTTCACCCCGCTCAAGCCGGGTTGCGTCTCGATCTACCTGTGTGGCGCCACCGTGCAGGCCCCGCCACACATCGGGCACGTCCGCTCGGGCCTCAACTTCGACATCATGCGCCGCTGGTTCGCGTACCGCGGCTTCGACGTGACCTTCATCCGCAATGTCACGGACATCGACGACAAGATCATCAGGAAGGCCCACGAGCAGGACCGCCCGTGGTGGGCCATCGGGTACGAGAACGAGCGCGCGTTCAACGAGGCGTACCGCGCGCTCGGTTGCCTGCCGCCCACCTACGAACCCCGCGCCACCGGCCATGTGACCGAGATGGTCGAGATGATGCGCGGCCTCGTCGAGCGCGGGCACGCCTACGAGGCGGACGGCAACGTCTACTTCGACGTGCGCTCCCTGCCGAGCTACCTGTCGCTGTCGAAGCAGGACCTCGACGACCTGCGCCAGCCCTCGGAGGAGGGCGAGACCGGCAAGCGCGACCCGCGCGACTTCGCCATGTGGAAGGCGGCGAAGCCGGGGGAGCCGACCTGGGAGACGCCGTGGGGACGCGGCCGCCCGGGCTGGCACCTGGAGTGCTCGGCGATGGCGCACAAGTACCTGGGGTCCGCCTTCGACATCCACGGCGGCGGCATCGACCTGATCTTCCCGCACCACGAGAACGAGATCGCCCAGGCCAAGGGCTTCGGTGACGCGTTCGCCCAGTACTGGCTGCACAACGCCTGGGTCACCATCGCCGGCGAGAAGATGGCCAAGTCCCTCGGCAACTCGGTGCTCGTCTCCGAGATGGTCAAGCGGTGGCGGCCCATCGTGCTGCGCTACTACCTCGGTACCCCGCACTACCGCTCGATGATCGAGTACAGCGAGGAGTCGCTGCGCGAGGCGGAGTCCGCGTTCGCCCGCATCGAAGGTTTCATGCAGCGGGTCGTCGAGAAGGCCGGAGGGGTCGTCGAGCCGGCCGACGAGGTGCCCCCCGCCTTCGCCGAGGCGATGGACGACGACCTGGGCGTGCCGCAGGCGCTCGCCGTGGTGCACACCACCGTCCGGCAGGGCAACAGCGCGCTGGCCGCCGACGACAAGGACGCCGCCGTGGCCCGGCTCGCGGAGGTGCGGGCCATGCTGGGCGTCCTGGGCCTCGACCCGCTCGATGCCGAGTGGGCCGGGGAGGGTGACCGCGGTGAGGACCTGCACGGTGCCGTCGACACCCTGGTGCGCATGGTCCTCGACCAGCGCGAGGCGGCCCGGGCCCGCAAGGACTGGGCCACCGCCGACGGCATCCGCGACCAGCTCAACCAGTCGGGGCTCGTCATCGAGGACAGCCCCCAGGGCCCGCGGTGGTCACTCGGCCCGCGCTGAGCCCACCGCCGGATCCGGTGATCGATTGTGCCGCCCGGCCCTCCGGGCGGCACACTTCATAGACGTACGTACGACGCTTCAACAGACGGGTAGGTCATGGCCGCGAACAACCGCCGCATGTCCGGCAAGAAGGGCGCGCAGGTCGGCAGCGGCGGCAAGCGGCGCCGCGGGCTGGAGGGCAAGGGCCCGACTCCGCCGGCCGAGATGCGCAAGGGGCACGCCAAGCAGCGTGCCGCCCAGGCGAAGACGCGCCGGGCGCAGGGGCGCCCGCAGCAGCGTCGCACGGGTGGGAAGTCCTCGTCCGAACTGGTCGTCGGGCGCAATCCGGTCGTCGAGGCACTGCGCGAGGGTGTGCCCGCCTCCACGCTCTACGTCCAGCAGTTCATCGACAACGACGAGCGTGTGCGCGAGGCGCTGCAGCTCGCGGCCGAGCGCGGCGGGATCAACCTCATGGAGGCTCCGCGCCCCGAGCTCGACCGGATGACCAACGGCCTCAACCACCAGGGGCTCGTCCTCCAGGTCCCGCCCTACGAGTACGCCCACCCCGCGGACCTCGCCGACGCCGCCTACGACGAGGGCGAGGACCCGCTGATCGTCGCCCTCGACGGGGTGACCGATCCGCGCAACCTGGGCGCCGTCGTCCGGTCCGTCTCCGCCTTCGGCGGGCACGGGGTCGTCGTGCCCGAGCGGCGTGCCGCCGGGATGACCGCCGGCGCCTGGAAGACCTCCGCGGGCGCGGCGGCCCGTACGCCCGTCGCGCGCGCCACCAACCTGACGCGTGCCCTGGAGGCGTACCAGAAGGCGGGCATCATGGTCGTCGGTCTGGCCGCCGACGGGGACGTCGAACTCGGCGAGCTGGAAGCTCTGGACGGGCCGGTCGTCATCGTCGTCGGCAGCGAGGGCAAGGGGCTTTCGCGACTGGTCGGCGAGACGTGCGACGTCCGGGTCCGGATCCCGATGCCGGGCGGCGCCGAGTCGCTCAACGCCGGTGTGGCGGCGGGCATCGTGCTGTACGAGGCGGCCCGCAGGCGGGGCTGACGCCGGGGCCGGGGGCCTGAACGGACGCTCGAACCCTCACTCGTACGGGGTCATTCGGTCGTACAGGGCACGCTTGACGGGGTCCGGACAGATCCACGCGGTCAAAGCAGTGTCCTAATCACACGTCACTCGGTTAGATGAGTGTGGAGACCAGAACGCCCCGCACACCCACGGGGGACCGATCGTCGGGATTCGACGACACTCCCGTGCTGAGCATGGTCAAGGTGCCGAGCGACCCGGCGCAGGTCATCGTCAATCACGCGAGCTTCCGCGTGCAGTTGGGCGCGTCCACGCGGCGCGCCCAGTTCCCACAGGTCGCCCGGTACTCGGGTATCGCCCAGAACGGCGTGCGTATGCCCGTCGTCGGTTCGGCGGGTGGAGAAGACGCCGCCGACGGCCGCCGTCGGCCCGTCGTCTGGAGCGGGAAGTCCGCACCCGACGACACCGGCGCCCATCGGCTGCTGCAGGCCGTGCGGAGCTCGAGTGTGCGCCACGGCAACGATGCGGCCGTCGACGCAGGCGCGACCCAGGTCATCCCGCGCATCGACGTCGAGGGCTTGTCGGGCGCCGACGGCTACGACGACGGCCGGACCCTCCAGGCCCCGGTCATCGGTGTCCCACGTGGCCACCGTCACGGCGAGACCCGGCTGCTGCCGCAGATGCGGAGCGTCGGCAGCGCGTACGACGAACCCGTCCATGCGGCACCCGGCTATGACCAACGCGCCCTCGACGAACCCGATCGCCCTGAATCCCCGTACGACGGTGCGGAGGGGGGCGGGGCCGAGCCGCGGACGCGGCGGCACGCCGGCGATCACGTGCGGCACGCCTACTATCCCGGCCGTCGTATGAACCTCGGGGTGGTTCTGCTGCCCCTGCGCATCTTCCTCGGCTCCATCTCGGTCTACTCGGGCATGGGCAAGCTCTGCGACCCCGTCTACTTCGACGGCAGGAAGCGGGGCTCCATGGTCACATGGCTCCACACACTGCATCCCTGGGAAGTCGCCGAGCCACTGCGGCAGTTCGCCCTGCATCACCCCGTCGGCACGGGGCTGGTCATCGCCTTCCTCCAGGTGATCGTGGGCGTGCTCACGGTCCTCGGTCTGTGGCAGCGGGTCGCGGCCGCGGTGGGGGCGATGCTCTCGGCCGCCCTGATCGTCACCGTGAGCTGGCATACGGTCCCCGCATACCACACGCCCGACATCATCTTCCTCGCCGCCTGGTCGCCGCTGATCATCGCGGGGGCGCCTGTGTACTCCGTGGACGGTCGCCTCGCGGGTGGCGCGTGGCGCAGGCTCGGGCCGCGGGCGGACATCTGGGAGCTGCGGCAGTACGTACTGCGCCGCGGGGCGCTCGTGACGGCGCTCGTGACCGGGGTGACGCTGCTGGTCGGATCGCTCCTCGGCGGGGCGGTGCGGGACGCGGACCGCGTGGTCGTACCAGGACCCGGCGAGGCACCGCGCAACGAACTGCCGGGTTCCCCGCTGCCCGAGACGCCGGGCGAGCAGCAGTACGAGCCGAGCCCCTCGGCCTCGCGCTCCCCGGCGTCGACGCAGGACACGACATCGTCTCCGTCCAGCCCGGCCAGGACGCCGGGCGCGACCGGTACCGTCCCGGGTGGCCGGCCGAGCCAGACCCAGGGCGCCGCGGGTCAGGCCCCGCCGCGTCACTCGGCGCCGGCACAGCAGGCCCCGAGTGCGAGCGCGGGCCCGTCGTCCTCGGGCGGCAGCGGCACCGGTGGCTCCTCGGGCGGAGCGAGCGGTGGCGGAGGCAGTGACGGAGGGGGCGGCTCCGGAGGCTCGGACCACCTGGTGGGCGGCCTGCTGGGGTAGCCCTGCACGTGGAAGGGCCCCGCACATCGGTGTGCGGGCCCTTCGTGCGAGGTGGGGCGCGGGCGGGGCGCGGCGCGCCGACGGAGCGTCAACGCCCCAGTGCCGCCAGCTCCTTCGCCGCCTCCGTGAGGTCCTTCGCGGTGTCGATGGCCCGCCAGTACGCGCCCTGGGGAATCGTGAAGCCGGCCAGACGGCGTTCCCGGGCCAGTCGGGGGAAGGTGGTGCGCTCGTGGTCGCCGCGCTCGGGGAGCATCCCGGCGAACTCGGCGGAGAAGACGTAGACGCCCGCGTTGATCTCGAACGTCGACGGCGGGGCCTCGATGAAGTCGGTGACGTGGCCGAAGCCGTCCGTCTTGACCGCGCCCCACGGGATGCGCGGACGCGCCAGGGCGAGGGTGGCGACGGCGTCGCGCTCGGTGTGGAAGTCCGCCATGTCGCGCAGCGAGAACCGGGTCCAGATGTCACCGTTCGTCGCGTACCACGGCTTGTCGGGGTGTGGAAGGTGCCCGGCGGCGTAGCGCAAGCCGCCACCGCGGCCGAGCGGCTCCGATTCGACGACCGTCGTGACGCGGACGGGCAGGTCCGCCGTGTCCAGCCACTTCTGCAGGACGTCGGCGAGATGGCCGCAGGAGATCACGACGTCCGTGACGCCCTCCTCGGCGAGCCAGGTGAGCTGGTGCCCGATGATCGGGGTTCCGGTACCCGGGATCTCCACCATCGGCTTCGGCCGGTCGTCGGTGTACGGGCGCAGCCGTGAGCCCTGGCCACCAGCCAGGATGACGGCTTGGACGGGGCGCACGGCGGCGTTCGGATCGGTCATGACCGAACTGTACGTCGCGCGCCCCGTCCTCACGTCGGGCGGTCGGCGGCCTCAGCTGTGCTGTGTGGCCACGCCCGAGGCGAAGGAGGTGTCGCAGACCGGGCGGGCGTAGGACTGGGCGCGCGAGGCGCCGTACACGCGGACGGCGGCGCGCCCCAGTGCGCGGGCGATGGCCACGCAGTGCTTCGCCAGCGAGGGGCGGTTGTTGACGGCCTGCTGGAGGTGGGTGAGCGCGGTGCCCGGGTCCTTCTCCTGGAGCTCCAGCAGCAGCCTGTCGCGCAGCACCTCCTGCGGCGCGCGGGATGAGGCGCGCGTCGAGACGTCTCCGGAGGCGGCGGCGAGCACCGAGTTGGAAGGGGCCCCCGACCAGTTGACGCGGGCGACCGCGAGGGTCCCGGAGAGCACCAGGACGACGGGCAGTACGAGGGCGAAAGTGCGCCCGATCCGGCGGGCGGGGCCACGGCCGCGCCGTGTCCGTGGAGTAGTGGTGTGCTTCACGCGAGTGAGGGTAGCGCGCGGTAGTGATTTGGCGACAATTTGTCACCGGTTCGGGGGATGAAGAAGCGACGATTTCGGGGTATGGGGTTGACGCAGCCAGGTGAAATGTCTCTTATGTTGGGGTATTTATCGACAACGAAGAGGGCCCCGCAGTCTGCTGCGGGGCCCTCTTTTTATGCCGGGGCATATGACCCGCTGGGGGCGGGTCGGGCCGGTCCGGCCGGCGGTCGAGCTCAGTCGGAGAGACGCTCGCCGGTCGAGGTCGAGAACACGTGCGTCTCGCCCGGGTGCGGCACGACGTGCAGCTTCGCGCCCTTCTCCGGCACGTGGCGGCCGCCGACGCGGACGACCAGGTCCTTGGTCTCGCCACCGACCTCGGCGGTGCCGTAGATGTAGCCGTCGGCGCCGAGCTCCTCGACGACGTTCACGGAGACGGCCAGGCCCGCCGGCGCGTCCTCGGTGTGCTTGGACAGCGACGAGGCGGCCTCGCCGTTGTGCTCCACCACGTCGAAGTGCTCGGGGCGGACGCCCACCGTGACCGTACGGTCACCCCTGTCGGAGGCGGCCTTCAGCGCCTCGCGGTTGACCGGCACCACGCTGTTGCCGAACTTCACACCGCCGTCGGTGATCGGGACCTCGACCAGGTTCATGGCCGGGGAGCCGATGAAGCCGGCGACGAAGAGGTTGGCCGGACGGTCGTACATGTTCCGCGGCGAGTCCACCTGCTGGAGGATGCCCTTGTCGAGCACGGCCACCCGGTCGCCCATCGTCATGGCCTCGACCTGGTCGTGGGTGACGTAGACGGTGGTGATGCCGAGGCGCCGCTGGAGCGAGGCGATCTGCGTACGGGTCGACACGCGGAGCTTGGCGTCCAGGTTGGACAGCGGCTCGTCCATGAGGAAGACCTGCGGCTCACGCACGATGGCGCGGCCCATGGCGACACGCTGACGCTGACCGCCGGAGAGCGCCTTCGGCTTGCGGTCGAGGTACTCGGTGAGGTCGAGGATCTTCGCGGCCTCCTCGACCTTTCTGCGGATCTCCGCCTTGTGCACGCCGGCGATCTTGAGCGCGAAGCCCATGTTGTCGGCGACGGACATGTGCGGGTACAGCGCGTAGTTCTGGAACACCATGGCGATGTCCCGGTCCTTCGGCGGCAGGTGCGTGACGTCGCGGTCGCCGATGTGGATGGTGCCGGCGTTCACGTCCTCGAGTCCCGCCAGCATGCGGAGCGAGGTGGACTTGCCGCAGCCCGACGGGCCGACCAGGACGAGGAACTCCCCGTCCTCGATCTGGATGTCGAGCGAGTCGACGGCGGGCTTCTCGGAACCCGGGTAGATCCGGGTCGCCTTGTCGAACGAGACAGTGGCCATGGTGAATGGGCCCCCTTCACCGGCAGGAACGTGCCGGACGATCCGTTGCAAAGGTGGTTGCCACTACGGGGTTCCGTCGTGGTGTAGTCCACAAGAGTGAACTGGATCTGGACCGTACCTGCCATTCACCTGCTCTGTCAGTACCCGGAGGACTGTGACCTTCGCGGAAATTTTCGACAGGGCCGGGCCGGGACCTGGGTACACTGCTCGGGCACGCATGCGCACGCCTCCTTAGCTCAGCTGGTCAGAGCGCCGCTCTTGTAAAGCGAAGGTCGTCGGTTCGAATCCGACAGGGGGCTCCCTTTCCCAGCAGTACCAACGCCCCGGACCATGATCGGTCCGGGGCGTTTGACATCCACGGGTGACATCAACGAGGACGGTCACTCACGGGCGAGGCGGCGCCTGAGCAGACGGTCCATGTGGCTGATGGCCTCACGCTGTGTGTCCGATGTCACGTGCGTGTAGACATCCATTGTGATGCTGATCTGGCTGTGACCGAGGATCTCCAT